>JBPEXK010000294.1:0-4948 GCA_052031745.1 Marinobacter sp.
TAGAAGGGGAACTTTTTCCACCCCATCTGTTTTTGCTCCAACGCGTGCACGGCAGCACCGGGCAGTCTCAGCATCAAATACAGCATGCTGCCCTGGTCCTCATCCATGCCAAGATCAACCAATGCGGCGGCCGCCAGACCACTCATGGCCAGCGGATAGCCCACATCCTGCTCCAGGGCCTCTCGATTGGCCTTCAGCCAAGCCAACGCGCCGTTGGCAGGTGCCAGTGCCGCCAACAGATCCAGGGATTGCAAAATCGGGGTCGGGGTCACATCGCCGTTGGGGTCGAAACCGGGCGCGTGCTCGATGGGCAACCAGATATCCTCGCGCTCGTCATCGTTCGGGTTCATCAGGCGCTCGCACCAACGCTCGAAATCGAATTGGCACTCTTCCCAAAACCTGATGCAAATTGAAAGTTCCTGGGAGCCACCGTAGAGCCCACCACCCACCGCCAGCGCGGCCATCAACGCCGAACTGTGGTTGGTACCCGCCACGCCGCCGTTCATCGCGGCGCGAACGCTTGCCTCCCGCGGCCCAAGGTTGGCCAACACCATGGCCAGCTTTTCAAGCAGAGCCGTGTCGCGTTGATCTGGCTGCTCACCCTTGAATAGCAAGAGCAGGTAGTCAAACCAACCTGCATTCGGGATTACATCGCCGTACACATCGTAGCCCCGGCAATAACAGGCGCGGGCGGCGAAGGGATTTGCGGGTTCAGGCTCTTCCAGCCAGATATTGGAGTAGTATTGATACTCGGTAGCCATGTTGAGCTCGCCTATTTCGATTCGCTGAGAACTTTCATCCGGACACCCATTGGCGGCACTTCGTCCCCATCCACCTCGATATCCAGCAGACAGGGGCCTGGGCGGGCCATGATTGCGTCCAGATCGAGCGCCTGGAGTTCCTCAAAGGTACTGATCCGATAGGCTTCGACACCGACCGCTTCGGCCATCTTCACAAAGTCGACCCGGGGCAACTCATTGGCGAGCTGCTCCGCTCCGCTCAAGGCCTGACCATGACGAATCATGCCCAGCGACGAATCGTTCAGCACGACCATCAGCACGTTACAATTTTCCTGGGCCGCCGTGGTGAGTTCCTGGCCGGACATCAGGTAGCTGCCATCGCCGGTCACACACAGCACCGGAGCGCCTTCGCCGGCCAGAGCCATGCCCACGGATGCGCCAATGGCCCAACCCATGGAAGCGAAGCCCAAGCCGACATGAAACAGGTTTTGAGAGGCCAGCGACTGGCCGGGGCGCCCCACATTCCAGTGATGGATACCCCACAGGAAACTATTACCGGTGTCGAAAAGCGCACGGGTATTTTCCGGGCAGTGGCTACTCAGGTAGGTCATCAAAGCCTGGGGCTTCAACGGGCCCGATGACGCGAAACAGCCCTCCCGGAATCGCCCCTCGACGCAGCTTGGCACTCCGTCGTGCCCCGAAGCGGGATTGGAGGGCGGTTTGGCACTCCGCGCCTTTGTGTCTTCGAGCAGTCGCACGGCGATGTACTGTGGCTCCCCCAGCACCACCTCCCCTGCCATGGTGGCACGGGTCAAGTGTGCGGGGTTTCGAGAGAGATGAATCAGCCTTTGAGATAGGATGCCCTCGGGGCACCAGCCTGCGGTCGACACCTCATCCAGTCCGGCGCCAACCAGAATTACCCGCTGGGCATTGTTGGGGTTCACCGCATCGGAGGCACTTTGATGCCCCGCAAACCCGAAAACCCCGCGATAGTTGGGATGAAAACTGTTGACCAGGCCTTTCGCCCGAGGGGTCGTGACCAGATTCCAGTCACGTAATTCCGCCAGCCGGATCCACTGTGTCGCTGACTGGATAGCGTCCTCACCCAGCACGATGGTTACCCGGGAAATAGTGGCAAGGTCATCGACCACCCGCTGAATCGATTCGGAGTCTGGCACTATTGCATTGGGGATGAAGGCTTTTGAGCCGCCGACACTGGGCGCGTCCTGCACCGAGTGCCTCATGACATCCAGGGGGATGGCAAGATGCACTGGTCCGGGCTGGTGCCCCAGGGCGTGGCTGAGGGCGTGCAGGAGTTTCGACTCGAGCTGCTCCGGATGGGACACCAGGGTGTTGTAGCGGGTACAGGTGGCGAACATATCCAGGGTATTGATCCCCGTGCAGGAGGATTCCTGGAACGCACCCTGGCCGAATCGATTGAGAGAGGTCTGCGCCGTAATCACCAGCATGGGTATGTTGTCGGCGTAGGCATTGGCGACACCCGTTAACAGGTTTGTGGTGCCTGGGCCGGCGGTGCCGCAGCATACCCCTATACGTCCTGTCTCCCGGGCATAGCCGTCCGCCATGAAGGCGGCCCCGGTCTCGTGACGGGCCGTTACCGTACGAATGCCACCACGGCGCTCGCTGCGGGCAAGCGCATTGTAGAGCGGTTCTATACTGCCGCCGGGCACCCCAAACACATACTCCACCCCCAAGCGCTCCAAATGGCGCAATATCAGATCACCGCACTCAACCATAACGAAATCATCAACGGATACATGGTGCAAACGATTACACGTCCTGTGTCTGCGCTATTGATTCAAGGGAACTGGTTTGGCGATGCCGTAGCCTTGGGCGTAGTCAAAGCCCAGTTCCCTCAGGCAATTCTTTACTTCGTCGCTCTCGACAAACTCGGCGATGGTTTTCAGACCGGCAGCATGACCGATTCGGTTGCAGGCGTCTACGATACCCATGTCGATAGGGTCGGCGAGCAGGTTCTGAATGAAACCGCCGTCTACCTTGAGGTAATCGATGGGCAAGGCCTTGAGGTAGGTGAAGGAGCTCATGCCACTGCCGAAATCGTCCAGGGCGAATTCGAAGCCCTCCTGGCGGGCGCGCTCGATGAAGCCAATGGTGTCATTGAGATGGGCAATCGCCGAGGTTTCGGTGATTTCGAAACAGACGCGATTGGGCAGAATGGAATATTCCTGCACCTTGCTGTGGATATAATTAAACAGCCCGCCATCACTCAGGGAGCCGCCCGACAGGTTGATGAAAAAGGTGCCGCTGGATTCTCGGCCCAGACCGGTGCGGTCGAGGTAGGCAAAAGCCAGGTCGATGACCCGGCGATCGATCCGTGGCATCAGCCCGAAGCGCTCGGCAGCCGGAATGAAGGCACCGGGTGGCACTATGTCGTCGCCGTCTCGCAGGCGTACCAGGAACTCGGTGCGGAAACCGTCCGCACTGCGATCCTGCAGCGCCACCATTTCCTGGTGATAAAGAAAAAAGTCGTCGGTCTGCAAGGCACTCTGCAGGCGGCTGGTCCAGTGCATGTCCCGCTGCCGCTGCTGCATGTTGAGATCACTGGTTTCATAGACCTGGACGTTGTCCCGCCCCCGGTCCTTGGCGGCATAGCAGGCCAGATCGGCATGGCTGAGCAACTCACTGGCAGTTTTGTAGAAGCTGCCCATGATTACCATGCCCACGCTCAGGGACACCGCGAAAGGTTTGTCCTCCCAAACGAAGCGGTACTCACGCACCTCTTTGCACAGGTTTTCCGCGACCTTGCGGGCCGCCGCCGCGTCACAATTGCGGAGCAGGACTCCAAACTCGTCGCCGCCCAAGCGGGCAAGGGTGTCCGACCCCCGCAGGCGACTGCTGAGCACCTTGGCCAGCTGCTTCAGCAGCTCGTCGCCAGCGATGTGGCCACAGGTGTCGTTGATAATCTTGAATTGATCCAGATCCAGGTAAAGCAGCACACAGTCCCGGGACGACTTGCGGGAATCGTGCAGGGCCTGAACCAGTTGTCGCTCGAACTCGCGTCGGTTCACCAGGTCGGTCAGGCTGTCGTGGTAAGCCATATGCTCGAGGGTGGACTCGGCCCGCTTTTTCGCCAGGCGAATCGACACCTCCCGCATTTCCCTGCGGATGGCCGGGATCAACCGGGCCAGGTTGTCCTTCATGATGTAGTCCTGGGCACCCGCCTTCATGGCGCTGACCGCCACATCCTCGCCAATCAGCCCGGACACGATGATCACCGGCAGCTCCGGCACATACTGTCGGGTCAGTTCCAGCACCCGGAACGAGGTAAACCCGGGCAGGCTGTGGTCGGTAATGATCAAATCCCAGGTTTCTTCCATGAGCGCCGTCTCCATAGCGCTCTCGCTGTCAACCATCTGGTAATACGGCTCCACACCACCCTTTTTCAGGGCCCGCAGAAGCAGGAACGCGTCGTCCTCGGAGTCTTCCACCAGCAACAGCCGGAGGCGGTCTGTCGTTTCTCTCACCAGAGTTACCTTATTCAAAATGATCGGGTGGAACCGACCATGGGGACTTGATTTACACTCAACCAATACTGGGCCAGCAGGCACATCTGCTCGCTGAACTTACTATAGTCAATCTGTTTGGTAACGAAACTGTTGGCACCTAAACGATAGGCTTCTCGCAATTCCTGCGGTTCATCCGAGGAGGTCATCATCACCACGGGCAACCAATCGGTTCGGGGCGAAGAGCGTATTCGCTTCAGCACCTCCAGGCCACTGACTTTCGGCAACTTCAGGTCCAGCAAAATGACTCCCAGTGTCTCTACCTGGGGTGCCGGCGGACTGTTTTCGGTACCGAAGAGAAAGTCCAGGGCCGACTGCCCGTCCTCCTGCAGGATGATCGGACTGTGGCTGCTGGCCTTTCGCAGGGCCCGCAGGGTCAGGATCTGGTCGTCCGGGTTATCCTCCACTACCAGAATCGAGAGTTCTGTTTTAGCCATACCGTTTGCCATTCCTTGGAACTTTGCCTGAGCAGGATTCAAGCGCACTCTGCCCGGGGCAGCTCAACGTAGAAGCAGGCCCCGGTGTCGGCGGGCGATTCCGCATACACCCGGCCAAAGTGGCGCCGGACCACCCGGTCCACGGTGGCCAGTCCCAGACCGGTGCCGGAGAACTGAGCCGGGGCATGTAAGCGATTGAACGCCACGAACAGCTTGTCCACGTATT
>JBPEXK010000295.1:0-2950 GCA_052031745.1 Marinobacter sp.
GGCGTCTGGAACGTGGGCGGTCTGAACCTGATCCTGGAAGGTGACGCCAACGATTACGTGGGTAAAGGCATGACCGGTGGCAAGCTGGTGGTCAAGCCGCCCCGTGGCAGCAGCTTCAAGACCCAGGAAACCTCCATTGTCGGTAACACCTGTCTGTACGGTGCCACCGGCGGAAAGCTGTTCGCTGCGGGTACCGCCGGTGAGCGCTTCGCAGTCCGGAACTCCGGCGCCCACGCCGTGGTTGAAGGCGCGGGTGATCACTGTTGTGAGTACATGACCGGTGGTCTGGTGACCGTCCTGGGCACAACCGGCCACAACTTTGGCGCCGGTATGACCGGTGGTTTCGCCTACGTTCTGGACCAGAACAACACATTTGTGGACAAGTACAATCATGAACTCGTCGAGATCCAGCGGATTTCGAGTGAAGACATGGAGTCTTACCGCAACCATCTGCGTGGCGTAATCCGGGAGCATATCTCGGAGACCGGCAGCGCGTGGGCGGAGCACATTCTTGAGAATTTCGACGACTACATCGGCCGTTTCTGGCTGGTTAAACCCAAGGCTGCCAACCTCCGCAGCCTGCTAGCCAGCACCCGGGCACGTCCAGAATAAGTCTTCCGGGTTGAAACAGGGTTTAGGGGCGGCTGTCAGGGCGCCCCGGTCGAAATTGAGCTGATGAGAGCACCATGATGAAAGAAAGACTGAGTAACGACTTCCAGTTTGTCGAAGTAGGGCGGATTGACCCGAAGAAGGTCCCCGCCAAAAAGCGTAAGAAAGAATTTGGCGAGATCTACCATCCGTTTACTGCCGACAGTGCCTCTTCCCAGTCGCACCGTTGTCTGGCGTGTGGTAACCCCTACTGCGAATGGAAGTGCCCGGTTCATAACTACATCCCCAACTGGCTGAAGTTGGTGTCCGAAGGCAACATCATGCGCGCGGTTGAGTTGTGTCACCAGACCAACTCGCTGCCTGAGGTCTGCGGCCGGGTTTGCCCGCAGGACCGGCTGTGTGAGGGTGCCTGTACCCTGAACGACGGCTATGGCGCGGTCACCATCGGATCGGTTGAAAAGTACATCACCGACACCGCCTTCGCCCTCGGCTGGAAGCCGGACATGTCCGCGGTGAAGTGGACCGACAAGAAAGTGGCCGTCATCGGCGCTGGTCCGGCCGGTCTGGGCTGTGCCGATGTGCTGGTGCGCAACGGCGTGAAGCCGGTGGTCTTCGATATCTACCCGGAAATCGGCGGCCTGCTGACCTTCGGCATCCCCGAGTTCAAGTTGGAAAAATCCGTCATGACCCGGCGCCGCAAGGTGTTCGAGGAGATGGGCGTCGAGTTCCGCCTGTCCACCGAAGTGGGCAAAGACGTAATGCTGCAGGACATCATCGACGAGTACGATGCGGTATTCATGGGCATGGGCACCTACACCTACATGAAGGGCGGCTTCCCCGGTGAAAACCTGCCGGGCGTCTACGACGCACTGCCGTTCCTGGTGTCCAACGTGAACCGTCGGCTCGGTTTTGAGCAGGACGCGTCCGACTTCATCGACATGAAAGGCAAGCGGGTTGTGGTCCTGGGTGGCGGCGATACCGCCATGGACTGCAACCGCACCTCCATCCGTCAGCAGGCGGAGAGCGTGACCTGCGCCTACCGCCGGGACGAGGCCAACATGCCGGGCTCCCGCCGCGAGGTGGCCAATGCGAAGGAAGAGGGCGTGAAGTTCCTGTTCAATCGCCAGCCAATCGCCATCATCGGCGAAGACCGGGTGGAAGGCGTCAAGGTCGTGTCGACCCAGTTGGGTGAGCCCGATGAAAACGGCCGTCGTCGGCCGGAAGTAGTGCCGGGCAGTGAGGAAGTGATCCCGGCCGATGCCGTGCTGGTAGCCTTCGGCTTCCGCCCGAGCCCGGCTGACTGGTTTGACGAGCTCAAGGTCGACACTGACGATTCCGGCCGCGTTTCGGCGCCGGAAGTGGCCGACTTCGCGTTCCAGACCACCAACCCGAAGATCTTCGCCGGCGGCGATATGGTCCGGGGTTCCGATCTGGTCGTAACGGCTATCTGGGAAGGGCGCCAAGCTGCCGAAGGCATCATGGACTACCTGGATATCTGATCGCTGGTTTGATCTTGATCGGAAGGGCGGCTTACTAAGGGTATGCCGCCCTTTTTTATTGTGGCGAACGGGGTATCATTGCTCCCCAATTCGATTTGACCATTTACAGACTGAGAACGCTGGAAAATCTATGACCGAGCTGAAGAACGATCGCTTCCTGCGCGCCCTCATGCGCCAGCCCGTTGACCGCACGCCCGTTTGGATGATGCGCCAGGCCGGACGTTACCTGCCTGAGTACCGGGCGACCCGTGCCAAGGCCGGCGATTTTCTCAGCCTGTGCAAGAACACGCCGCTGGCCTGCGAAGTGACACTCCAGCCCCTGGAGCGCTTCCCGCTGGACGCGGCGATTCTATTCTCCGATATCCTCACCATCCCCGATGCCCTGGGGCTGGGCCTGTATTTCGAAACCGGCGAAGGGCCCAAGTTCAAGCACACTATTCGCTCCGAGGCCGATGTCGCTGCGCTGCCGACCCTGAAGGCGGAAGTGGATCTGGACTACGTCATGAACGCCGTGTCCACCATCCGTGGCGCGCTCAATGGCAGTGTCCCGCTGATTGGTTTTTCTGGCAGCCCCTGGACCCTCGCCACTTACATGATCGAAGGCAGTTCCTCCAAGGATTTTCGCGAGGCGAAAAAGCTGATGTACGGTCAGCCCGAGGTCATGCACCGACTGCTGGATCATCTGGCTGACTCGGTCATCGACTACCTCAATGGCCAGATCAAGGCCGGCGCCCAGGTGGTCCAGATCTTCGATACCTGGGGCGGCGTGCTCAGCAGCTGGGCCTACGAGGAGTTCTCCCTGCGCTACATGAAGAAGATCGTCGATGGTCTGATCCGTGAGC
>JBPEXK010000296.1:0-5139 GCA_052031745.1 Marinobacter sp.
ACATCAGGTTGAGCTGCACATCGTCTGAGTCCGGCGCCAGCCGCCAGTAACCCTCGCCAACCCGTCCGACTTTCACTCGCGCAATCGGTGCGTTTCCGGGGCCGTCGCAGCGATGTGAACACGGCCAAGATTTTTCGTTTTTTTTCTTTATTTTCCTTTACGAATATTCCGTGGTTTCGCATAATGCTCGTATAGTTTCTTTTGGTCGTTTTTTGCTCAGAAAAGAGCGCGAAAGATCGACCCAGGCAGGAGCATTTCAGCAATGGCGAAAGAGCAGGAACAGTACGACGTTGTCGTTGTCGGCGGTGGGGTCAATGGCACTGGCATTGCCATGGACGCGGCCGGTCGCGGCCTCAAGGTTTTGCTGTGCGAGATGAACGATCTGGCGTCGGCCACCTCGTCCAGCAGCAGCAAGTTGATCCATGGTGGCCTGCGCTACCTGGAGCACTACGAATTCCGGCTGGTGCGGGAAGCCCTGGCCGAGCGGGAATCGCTGCTGCGCAACTCGCCCCACATTATGTGGCCAATGCGCTTTCGCCTGCCCCACCGACCACACCTGCGCCCGGCCTGGATGATTCGTACCGGCCTGTTCCTTTACGACCACTTGGCCAAGCGGGAATTGCTGCCTGGCTCTCGCTCGATCAAGTTCGACAACTCCGACCCGCTCAAGCCGGAAATCACCAAGGGCTTCGAGTATTCCGACGGCTGGGTCGACGACGCCCGGCTGGTCATCCTGACCGCCAAGAAAGCCGAGCAGGCTGGCGCCACCATTCTGACCCGCACCAAATGCGTCAAAGCCGAGCGCGGCGCCGACAACTGGTCGGTTACGCTACGGGATATGGGCGATCAGTCCGAGAAAACCGTATCCGCCAAACTGATTGTTAACGCCTCCGGACCCTGGGTCAGCAGCCTGTTCGGCGAAACCCTGTCGATGCCGGCGCCGAAGATGATTCGCATGGTGAAGGGCAGTCACATCGTGATTCCCCGCATGAACAAGGGTACCGAGGCCTACATCCTGCAAAACGAAGACGAGCGCATCGTGTTCGTGATCCCCTACGAGGACAAATTCTCGCTGGTGGGCACCACCGACGTGGACTACGAGGGCGACCCCAAGAAAGCGAAGATCTCGCCGGAGGAAACCGAGTACCTGCTGGACATCGTGAACGCGCACTTCAAGCGCCAGCTGACCGCCGACGACGTGGTCTGGTCCTACTCCGGGGTGCGTCCACTGATGGACGACGAACAGGAAAACGCCCAGAAGGCGTCGCGGGATTATTCCTTCGAGGTCAGCGCCGAGCGCGGCCAGGCCCCGCTGATTTCGGTCTTCGGCGGCAAGATCACCACCTACCGCAAGTTGGCTGAGGCCGCCACCGACAAACTGTGCCAGTTCTTTCCCAAGGCCGGCGGTCGCTGGACCAAAACCGCTGCCCTGCCCGGCGGCGATTTTGCCAATCACGCCAGCCTGGAGGCCAAGCTGACCGCCGATTTCCCCTGGCTGGACCAGGCCGTGATTAGCCGCTTCGTGCGCACTTACGGCACCAGCTCCTACCAGATCCTGAGTGGCTGCAGCTCCATGGCGGATCTCGGCCAGCACTTTGGCGGCACCCTGTATCAGGCGGAAGTTCGCTACCTGGTCGAGGAGGAATGGGCGCATAACTCCGAAGACATTCTCTGGCGCCGGACCAAGCAGGGTCTGTATGCCTCGGAGGCCGACGTGATTGCCCTGGACGAGTTCCTGGCTGGGCAGCCTGCGCGCCAGGCCGACGTCGCGGCCGCTCAACGCGCCTGAACCAGCGGTTCGATAACGCCGGGCGAACTTCGGTTCCTCCGGCGTTTTTTATGGTTGGGACAACAGGTCTCTCACCCGCTGCTGAACCGCGGGAATCACCTCCTGCTCAAACCAGGGATTTCGGCGCAGCCATAAATTGTTGCGCGGGCTCGGGTGCGGCATGGGCACCACCGTCGGCCAATGCGCCTGCCATTGGCGCACCTGCTCGGTTACCGAGCCGGAACCGCCCAGATGCCAGGCCTGGGCGTATTGGCCGATCACCAGGGTAAGCCCAATGTTCGGCAGCCGGCTCAACAAGGCCGAACGCCACGCCGGCGCACACTCCGGGCGCGGTGGCAGGTCGCCAGACTTGCCGGTGCCCGGGTAACAGAAGCCCATGGGCAGAATCGCCAGCTTCTGTTCATCGTAGAAGGTATCCCGGGTAATCCCCATCCATTGCCGAAGCCGGTCGCCACTGGGGTCGTTGAATGGCAGGCCGGTCTCGTGCACCCGCCGGCCCGGGGCCTGCCCAACCACCAGAATGCGGGACGCCTCTGACATTTGAATCACCGGCCTGGGGCCCAGCGGCAGCACATCGGCGCAAAGGGTGCACGCCCGCACCCGCGCTACCAACTGGTCGAAGCTCAGCTCGTTCGGTTCGGTTGGCGGTAGCAAATTGGCCTCCTGATCATTGCGCACACGGGCATTTCCCCCGACTATAAGCTTTCGAGTTTAGAGGAGAAGTGCCCATGTCTGCCAAAGCCAGCGCCCCACCTGAGATCGATGTCGAGGAATTCCGGAAGGTGGTGCGCAGCCGGCGCTCGATCCGCCGGTTCACGCCAGAGCCCATTCCCCGCGACACCCTGAACGAGTGCATCGAACTGGCGACGCTGGCCCCCAATTCCAGCAATTTGCAGCCCTGGGAATTCTTCGTGGTTGAGAGCCCGGAATTGCGGGCCAAACTGGCCGACGCGTGCCTTGGCCAAAACGCCGCCCGAACCGCGCCGGTGCTTATCGCCATCGTCGCGCGCACCGACACCTGGCGCAAGCATGCGCGCCAGGCCCTGGACGAATGGCCAGAAACTACCCTGCCGCCGATTGTCGAAAAGTACTATCGAAAGGTGGCCCCGCTGCATTACAGCCAGGGACCGCTGGGGGTGTTTGGCTTGACCAAAAAGGCCGCCGGCATGGCGGTGGGCCTGTTACGGCCGGTGCCGCGGGGGCCGTTCTCCGCCGGCGACATGAAGATCTGGGCGACCAAGTCCACCGCCCTGGCCGCGCAAAATCTGATGCTGGCGCTCCGGGCTCACGGCTTTGATTCCTGCCCGATGGAGGGGTTCGACGAGTATCGGGTGAAGTCGCTGCTGAACATTCCCCGGAAGGGCCTGGTAACCATGGTACTGGCGGCGGGCAAGCGTGCGGAAAACGGTGTGTACCATCGTCAGTACCGGTTCGACCCCGATCAGCTGGTGCATTACCTGTGACCGGGCGCTGACTCTCTGGTCAGGCCCCGGGTCAGACCTCGGGATTGGCCAGGGCTTCCGCCGCCCCCAGCAAGCCGGTGTAGGGTTCGGTCACCACAAACACCGGGGTAAATTCCAGCAACGGCCGCATCCGGCCTTTGTCCTCGAAGCCTTTCTGGAAGGGGCTTTCCAGGAAGAAGTCCAGGAAGCGCGGCAGAATGCCACCGCACAGGTAAACCCCGCCGGTACCGCCGAGAGTCAGGACGCCGTTACCGGCCACCCGCCCCAGGATTTCACAGAAGTGACGCAAGGTCTGCCGGGCCACGGCGTCGGTGTTTTCTACCGCGGCCGCGGTGATTTTCTCCGGAGCATCCAACGGCGCTGCCACACCCTGGATCTCCGCGTGGGCCTGGTAGAGATTGAGCAGGCCCTGGCCGCACAGAATCCGCTCAACCGACACCCGACCAAACCGGGCTTTTAGGATGCGCAACACCGCCATCTCGGTGTCGTCGGTGGGAGCAAAATCCACGTGACCGCCTTCGGTCATCAATGGGACCCAACCGTTTTGGAGCGGAACCAGCCCGGAAACCCCCAGGCCGGTGCCCGGCCCGATCACCAGGCGCGGCCGACGGGCATCGCCCGGGCCGCCACACACCGGCACCAGGTGTTCATCAGGTACGTGCGGTACGCCCAGCGCCATGGCGGTGAAATCGTTGATCACCTTGAACGCGCGCCAGCCAAATTGCGCCCGCACCTCCTCGGTGTCGAAGCGCCAATGGTTGTTGGTCATCCGGATCTGGGTACCCTGGACCGGAGAAGCAACCGCGAAACACGCCTCACTGACTTCACTCACCCCGACCCGGGCCAGGTAATCCCGTACTGCACTGTCGATGTTGTCGTACTCGCCACAGCTCAGCACCTCAATGGCCCTAGGCTGGACGTCACCCTGCTTTACCAGGGCAAACCGGGCGTTGGTGCCGCCGATGTCACCGACCAGGGAATACTCTGTGCCTGTCATGCTTCATGGTTCCAGAAAAAACTTGCGCCTTGCTCGGGGTTACTAGCGGCGCGACGCATCCAGCCAAACATCTCCCGACCGTAGCCGTGATGATACGCGCTCAGGTCAACTTTGACAGATTCCCGGTCCGCCAGCGCCCGATCATCCAGGGCAATGCTCAACTGACCCGCCTTGGCGTCCACCCGAATGGTGTCGCCGTTCTTGACTCGCGACAGCGGGCCGCCGTCCAGGGCTTCCGGGTACACATGAATGGCGGCCGGCACCTTGCCGGAGGCACCCGACATGCGGCCGTCGGTGACCAGCGCCACCTTGAAACCGCGGTCCTGCAACACGCCCAGGTACGGGGTAAGCTTGTGCAACTCCGGCATACCGTTGGCCTTGGGGCCCTGGAACCGGACCACCACCACGCAGTCTTTGTCCAGGTCACCGGCGTCGAAGGCAGCCTTAAGTTCGTTCTGATCATTGAACACCACAGCGGGCGCTTCCACCACCTGATGTTCCTCGGCTACCGCCGACACCTTGATGACGCCGCGCCCCAGGTTGCCATCCAGCACCCGCATACCACCGTCCGGTGCGAACGGCTCGGCCACGGAGCTCAGCACATCGGGCCGCAGGCTCTTCTCCGGCGCCGGCTTCCAGACCAGCTCATCGCCCTCCAGCTCCGGTTGCTGGGTGTACCGCTCCAGACCATGACCCATCACGGTTTCGACGTCGTTATGCAGGTAGCCGGCGCTCAACAGTTCACGGATCAGCAGCGGTGTACCACCGGCTTCGTGGAAGGCATTCACGTCTTCCTGACCGTTGGGGTAAATCCGGGTCATCGACGGCACCACGGACGAGAGTTCGGCGTAGTCGTTCCAGTCGATGATGATGCCCGCAGCCCGGGCGAT
>JBPEXK010000297.1:0-2691 GCA_052031745.1 Marinobacter sp.
CGATGCAGTTTGCTCTGCAGCCAGGAGCGTTGGTCCGGTCGCGCCGGTGCCCGGCTCGCCAGGGTCTGCAGTTTCGGTTCCGGGGTGGTGTCGGTGAGGGACAGCATTACCCGCACCAGGGAAATGCCGTCGGCGATGCAGTGGTGAATGCGAATGAGCAGGGCGCTGCCGCCGTCGTAATTGTCGATGTAGTGCAGTTGCCAGAGTGGCCGGCGGAAATCGAGGGCGGTGCTGTTCAAGTCGCTGACCAGCTTTTGCAGCTGTGCTTTGTCGGCCTTGCCGGGGAGCGCCACCGTGTGCAGGTGGTTGTCCAGATCGAAAGAGGGGTCGTCCTGCCAGTAGGCCCGGTCGCCTTTGTCGACGATGCGCTGGCGAAACTGCCGGTAGCGGAGAAAACGCTCCTCCAGCATGCGCCGCAGGTGATTCACGGAGATCGGGCGATCCAGCGCCAGCACGCTGCAGATCATCATCGGGTTCTCCGGGGTGTCCATGCGAAGCCAGGCACGGTCCACGGAGGCCATGGGGATACGGGTGGAAGCTGGGTTGGAAGACATTTGCACTCCCTTTGCAAGTCCTCGGGGTCACCGAGTATAGACCTGTCCAATAAATGTGCAAAGAGAGTGCATTTGCGACATATTTGTTCTGCTATCGATGTCGCAAAATCGGCTTAGGCTGCGCGCCGGTTAGGTATTGGCCTCACGCATGATGCGCTGTTTCTGGCGGTTCCAATCCCGCTCTTTCTCAGTGGCGCGCTTGTCGAATTGCTTCTTGCCTTTCACCAGGGCGATCTCGCACTTCACCTTGTTCTTTTTCCAGTACAGGGCGAGCGGAATGCAGGTGTGGCCAGTCTGGTTCACCTTGCCGATGATCTTGGCAATTTCCTTGGCGTGCAGCAGCAGCTTGCGCGTGCGGGTCGGGTCCGCGATCACGTGGGTGGAGGCGGTGCTCAGCGGGGTGATGTGGGAACCAAGCAGCCAGGCTTCGCCATCTTTCAGCAACACGTAGGCGTCCACCAGCTGGGCCTTGCCGGCCCGCAGGGATTTCACCTCCCAGCCCAACAAGGCGAGGCCGGCTTCAAACCGTTCCTCGATGTGGTACTCGTGTTTCGCCTTCTTGTTCAGGGCGATGGTACTGCTCGGCGTTCCGGGCTTTTTCTTGCTCATGTATCAAATGATCCGGGGTCGGACGAATGAACTGGGTGGCCGGCGGTCGTGCCGGCAAAACGCGCATTGTAGCCCAGGAGTGCCGGACCGGTCACGAATTCGCCGTTTTCCGGGCCGCCGGTTCGTGCGTCGGCGAATCCTTCAGCTACAATGTCACACCGGAACCTATCAGGGACGCGAATGCCTACGCCGTATCAGACACACATCGGGTCCTTTACCCGCAAATCGACCTTCTTCTGGGCTGCGGTTGGCGCCACCGTCGGTTTGGCCAATCTGTGGCAGTTTCCCTATCTCGCCAGCCTGCACGGCGGCGGTCTGTTCATCCTGCTCTACCTTGGCTGTTTGCTGCTGGTAACGTTGCCACTGATGGTGACCGAGGCTGCTCTGGGCCGCCACGCCCGCCACGGCCTGGTGCTGGCTATTGATGGTTTTGTCCGCAGTACCAAGGCCTCCAGGGCCTGGCTGATGGTGGGCCGGCTCGGCATTCTCGCCGCCTTTCTGGTGCTCTCCTTTACCGCGGTGTTCGGTTCCATTGCCCTGGCTTACGTGTTTTATGGCGCGATGGACCGCTTCTCCGGCGTCGATCAGGCTGGGGCCACGGCGATACTGGCCGGGCTGGTATCTGATCCCGGGGAATACCGGATTTTCATGGCCTGGCACGCGCTGTTCCTGGTGCTGGTGGTGTGGGTGTCGATTCAGGGTGTGGTGAACGGCCTCGAGCGGGTGTTGCGGGTGGTGGTGCCCGGTACCTTGCTGCTGATGGTGTCGCTGTTCGCGCTGGCGGCCTGGCACGGGCGTATCGATGGCGCGGTCAATCACATCCTGGACCTGCACCCGGAAGACCTCACCCTGGCCAGCTTCAAGGCTGCTCTGTTCCATGCCTTTTTTACCCTGGGCTTGGGGATGGGTGTGTGGGCGATTTTCGGGGCCTACACGGCGCCGGGCACCCGCCTGAAGCGGTCCATTCTGGCGGTGGTGCTGATGGATACCCTGGTGGCCATCGTCGCCGGCCTGATGATATTTGCGGTGGCCACCAGCGGCACCAGCTTTGACGGCGAGCGCGGCTTCGGCCTGCTGTTTGTATCCCTGCCGGTGACCTTGTCCGAGTTCCCGTTCAGTCAGTTTGTCATCGCGGTGGTGTTCATGATGACGGTGATGATCGTCTGGACCACGTCACTGGCGTTGATGGAGCCGGTGGTGGGATGGTTTCGGGAATGGACCGGATCGCCCCGGGGTTGGTCGGCGCTGATCATTGGCCTGGCGGTGTGGCTGGCGGGGCTGGCGTCGCTGTTGTCGTTTAATGTTTGGTCCGGCGATCGCATGGCCGGCGCGACCGTGTTCCGCTGGCTGGAGTTGGTCACCGGCGGGCTGATGATCCCCGCTGTGGCCATTCTGGTGTCGGTGTTCACCGGCTGGCGCCTGACCCGCAGCCTGTCGCACCAGATTCTGGGCCGGGCACCGGAGCTGTTCGCCGGTATCTGGTATTGGGTGATGCGCCTGGTGCTGCCGGTGGTGGTGGCGTACATCG
>JBPEXK010000298.1:0-5009 GCA_052031745.1 Marinobacter sp.
GGCAGGAACGCCGCGGCATCCGGGTGTACCAGCACTCGCTGACCCGGGAAGCCTTGCTTCGCCCCCTGGGTAATGTGGTTTACTTCATGCCGCCGTACGTCATCAACGAAGACCAGATCCGGCATCTGGCCCAGGTGGCGACCGAAGGCATCGATATCGCCACCAGGGACTGACCAGGAAACACCGACATGCGCATCCCCCGAATTTACACCGACTCGCCGTTGAGCGAAGGCGTAACCACCGAGCTGGACGACAACGCCGCCCAGCACGTGGGACGGGTGCTGCGCATGCAGCCGGGCCAGGAATTGCGCCTGTTCAATGGCGACGGTCAGGACTACCCGGCCATCATCACCGCCGCCGGCAAAAAGCAGGTGGAGGTAAAAGTCGGGGCGCCCGAGCCCAACGGCACCGAATCGCCGCTGGAGATCGTCCTCGGCCAGACCCTGTCCAAGGGCGATCGCATGGATTACGCGGTGCAAAAAGCGGTGGAAATGGGCGTGACCCGAATCGTCCCGCTCACCACCGAACGCTGCGATGTAAAACTCAAAGGCGACCGGGAAGACAAACGCCTGCGCCACTGGCAATCGGTGGCAGTCAGCGCCGCCGAACAGTGCGGCCGCGCCCGGGTACCGGAGATCCTGCCGGTGATGACCGTAGTGCAGTGGCTCGAACACAGCCGCGACTGCGACGCCCGCCTGGTTTTGCACCATCGCACCGAGAAATCCCTGGAAACCCTCGACCGCCCTGGCCGAGTCGCCCTGATGATCGGCCCGGAAGGCGGCCTCTCCGCCGACGAAATCGCCCTGGCCGAACAGGACGGTTTCCTCCCCGTCGCCCTCGGCCCCCGTGTCCTTCGTACCGAAACCGCCCCGGTGGCCGCCATGGCCCTGTGCCAGTGGTTATGGGGCGACATTGGCGGCGACACCTGAATTCTCCTTACCGCCTCACTGCCCGGGTTTTATCGGCAGCCAAGTCATTGACACTACACACCCGTACCAACATTATCGCTGACTGGCGGGGCTAATCCCTGGCCTGGGCGACCCTGTGGAAAGCCTTCTCCAAAACTGTGCGGAGCCATGGATGGCGGAGCTCAAGCGCCACATGGGTTCCGCTGAGCGTTTACGAAGCGAAGCTTCGTGCGACGGCGGAACGACCGCAATCTGTGATTGCGGGCCGGACCCACTTGTGGGAGCTTGAGCGGGTTTTGGAGAAGGTTTTCCACAGGGTTGCTTGCTCCAAGGCAACAATCAGGAACAACAGCGAGTAGCGGATGACAAGCTTGTTCACCACCCCTGAATTCTGGCAGTACCTCAGCATCCCCATTATTGCGGCACTGATCGGCTGGACCACCAACTGGCTCGCCATCAAGATGACCTTCTACCCGCTGGAATTCGTCGGCAAACCACCGCTGCTGGGCTGGCAGGGCATCATCCCCTCCAAGGCCCGCAAAATGGCCGCCATCAGCGTCGACGCCACAATTTCTAAGATCGGCACCGTTCACGAAATATTTCAGCAGATCGACCCAAAAGTCCTCGCCACCCACATCGTGCACTCCGTCGATTCCCGCATCGAAGAATACGTAGACGAAATGATGCTGCGGGAATACCCCACCTTCTGGGAAAACCTGCCCGCCTCCGCCCGCAACATGGTGTACGAGCGGGTGCGCAAATCCACGCCGCAACTGGTGGACAACCTGGTGCAGGACGTCTCCACCAACATCGAAGACCTGCTCGACATCAAAGGCATGGTGATCGACCGTCTGGCCGCGGATAAAAAACTGCTGAACCGGATCTTCCTTGAGTGTGGCGAGGTGGAATTCCGCTTCATAGTTAACTCCGGCCTCTATTTCGGCTTCCTGTTCGGCCTGATCCAGATGACCGTCTGGTACTTCTACCAGAGCTGGTGGGTGCTGCCATTCTTTGGCCTGCTGGTGGGTTGGGCCACTAACTGGATCGCCCTGAACGTGATCTTCCGGCCGCTGTACGAGAAAAAAGTGGGCCCATTCCGCATCCAGGGCCTGTTCCTGAAACGCCAGCCGGCGGTGGCCGAATCCTTCTGCCACATCGTCACCCACGAAATCCTGACCGTGGGCAACATCATCAACGCCATCCTGAATGGCCCCAAGGGCGATCGTGCCCGTAACATGGTCAAGAAACACATCAAGCCGCTGGTGGACGAGACCGCCGGCATTGGCCGGGCGCTTACCCAGGTGGCCTTCGGCCCGACGGGCTTTGCCACACTGAAACAGCAGGTCGGGGAGAAAGCCATCGAGATCTCCCAGACCTCCTTCGACAATCCGGTGTTCGAGCAGGACCGTGCCCGCGCGGTGGAGTCGATCATGGTCGAGCGGATGGTGGCCCTGTCCTCCGAAGAGTTCCAGGACCTGCTGCGGCCGTGTTTTCAGGAAGACGAGATCAAACTGATCCTGGTTGGCGCCTTCCTCGGCATGGCCGCCGGTTTCTGCCAATTGGTGTTCGTGTTCGGCCAGACCGCGTTCTAGCCGGGCGAAAATTCGACCAGCACACCGCTGTGCAAGCGCCAGAGCCCGGACTATACTGCGCCGGAGGGATGCGTACTTCTTTACGAATGCACGGCTGGGAGGCAATGGATGCCAGGCTTTTTTTCCTGGGTTTCGAACTTTTTCTCGTCGCCACAGACGGCAATGCCGGTGCTGCCGGAGGCGCGTCTGCTAAACCCCGCCAAAGAGCAACCGGACCTTGAAGACCAAAAGGACGGGCTCGAGCTGACCCGTCAGCTCGAAGAGCACCTGTTCAGCTGGCTGCTGGACACCCAGCCCGCCAAACTGGCCCTGGAGGCCCCGGGCGACGACGAGGCGCTGGCAGAGCTGGAACGGCGCCTGAGCGATGGCGAGCTCGACGAATTGCCACGACAACCGCTGAGCCTGCCAATGCTGCTGCGGGCCCTGTCCGACGACTCCAGCGATCGAAAGAACGTTACCGACATTATCCTGCGAGACCCGGCGCTGACCGACCAGCTCCTGCAGGTTGCCAACAGCCCCTATTTCCGCCACGGCGACAAAACCATCGAATCGGTGGACCAGGCTGTGTTCATGCTCGGCGTGGATGGCATCCGGAATGTGGTATCCGCTGCCGTAATGCGCCCAATGATGGCCGCCCGTAACAGCGGCGAAGCCCTGTTTGCGAAACGAGTCTGGCGCTGGGGATTGTCCTCGGCCCGGGCCTCTGAGCTGATCGCCAAGATCCACGGCACCGACACCAGCGCCCATTTCATGGCCGGGCTGTTACCGGCCATGGCCTACCTCACCCTGTACCGGGAACTGCAACGAATCTGCCGCGCCCGCCAAAACAGCGCCCCGGCGCCGGCCCTGATTCGTCAGGCCATGACTCGCTACCAGTGGACCACCAGCCAGTTACTGGCCAAGGCCTGGAACCTGCCGCCCCGGTTCAGCGCTCTGTTGCTGGCCGCCGAGCGACCGGTACCCGGTCAGGCCCAGACGCCGCTCAACGATGGCATCATCATTGGCACCCGGGAAGTGCTGCGCCATGCCAACCAGCGCAACCTGGCCGAGGAAGACCTACCTGCGGTGATTCAACTGAGTCCCGAGCAAATCACTCAGGTACGGGAAACCCTGCGGGCCATGCTCTTGGACGAAGGCCGCTCACCCGCCAGAATGTGACGCCGGGGCCGCCTCGCGCTCGGCCTCCTCCAGGGTTTCCTCCACGGATTTTCCGGATTTCAGTAGGTCGGCAAAAGATTGGGATAACCTTTCGTCCGAGCCATGCATCAGATCAAACGGCAAATCCAGCGGCAGCCGGTCCACCACCCGATCCTCGTCCCGGCGAACCACTTTCAGGACATCGGCAATCGAGATCCGGTCCAGCGTTCGCCCCGGCACCAGCTGGTCGCCCTGGCGACCGGCCAAGGACAGCAGCCGCGCCCGGATCAGCTTGTCGCTGATACCCCGAGTCACCTCGCCCGGCACCCGCAGGCGCTGCTCCAGGGTTTCCTGTTGCGGCGCCGACTCGCCCTCGGCAAAGGGTTTCGCCACCATCCACATCAAGGCCAGCGCCACCTTCTCCTGCAGCTCCGGCGCCAGCTGGACCTGACGCCGCTTGGCCACTGAACCGGGATTTTGCAGGTAAAACGCCAGGCTGGCGCCAAGCAACAGAATCATCCAGTTCAGGTAGGTCCAGATCAGCAGAATGATGCCGATGGCGAAACTGGAGTAGATGGCCGCGTACTTGGCCGAGCCGGCGACAAAGGAGGCGAACAGCATTCCGGCTGCCTGCCAGGACACCCCGGCCACCAAGCCGCCAATGAAGGCGTAGCGTAGCTTCACCCGGGTGTTGGGCATGAAGATGTACACAAAGGTAAATGCGCCCACCACCAGAAAAAAGGGCGTGAAGCGACTGGCCACCAGGATCAGCGAGCCGAAGGGCTCGATCTCGATCAGGGTCTGCACAAAGGTGGAAGAAAAGATGGTGGCACTGACGCCGATGGCAGAGACCATCAGCAGCGGCCCGACCATGATGACGCTGAGGTAGTTGCTGAAGCGCTGGGCCATGGAGCGCATGTCCGGCACCCGCCAGATCATGTTGAACGAGCGCTCGATCTTCTGCAGCAGCGAGATCACCGTGTACACCAGCAGCGCCAGGCCTACAGAGCCGAGCACCCCCACTTTCATGTTGTCCACGAAACCGAGGATCTTCTCCGCCACCTCAATGCCCTGGGGGCCCATCGGCTGGAAGAACTGGAACAGGAACGGCTCCATGCGCTGGTGCACCCCCAGCGCCTTGAGCACCGAGAAGCTCAGGGCCAACAGCGGCACGATACTCAGCAGCGTGGTGTAGACCAGGCTCATGGCGTGCAGGGTCAGCTGACCACTGATCACGTCCCGGGCCAGCGCATAGACCGAGCGGCCGGCCTTGTAGAGCCAGGTCCACGGCCAACTGCTCGGGGGGTTGGGATTAGCAAGAATCCAGTCTTCTGCCGACTGAAGCCGTTCTCTGAATTGGAAAGAAGCCACT
>JBPEXK010000299.1:0-2949 GCA_052031745.1 Marinobacter sp.
AACGAGCGTGATCGGCTTTCAGTGCGTGTTGATACCCGCTCGCAGCCGTGGCTGCCCGGCATCGGCGGGCTCGAGGTCATGCCCTTGCACGAGTTCGAGCACGAGCATGTGGCCCTGGTGAAGTGGCCAGCGAACGAGCATTTCCAGGCCCATCGGCATTTTGGCGGCGAGGAGATCTTCGTGCTGTCGGGAGAATTCTGCGACGAGCATGGCCGCTACCCCGCCGGCACCTGGATCCGCAGCCCCCACCTGAGCCAGCATCACCCGTTCGTGGAGCAGGAAACCGTCATCTGGGTGAAAACCGGGCACCTGCCGGTGTAACCCCGACTATTCGTCAACCGGGCTCTGATCCACCACGATCAATTCGGACAGGTCAAAGCCTGCCGCTTTCGCCCTTTGGCGAAAAGCGTCCATTGCAGATTCGGAAACCGTTGGCTGCCGAGACAGGAACCAGAGGTAATCCCGGTTGTAGCCGGTGATGTAAGCGTATTCATAGCCAGATTGGTCCAGCTCGAACACCACGTAGGAACTGTAGAAAGGGCCGAAAAAAGAAACCTTGAGATGGCCGACCGTCGGGTCCTCAACGAACACCGCCCGCCCTTCGGCCTCGCTCCAGGCCTGTTCGTCGGCGTTGTAGCCCCGATTGATGACAGCAATACTGCCGTCAGCTTGACGCTGGTATTCGGCAGTTACGCGGCTCAGCCCACGCTCGAAGGAGTGGTCCAGACGGGCAACTTCATACCAAGTGCCCAGGTATCGCTCGACGTTCAGGTTCTCGACCGGGCGGATGCCCTCGGGAACCCCTGTGCAGCCTGCCAACAAGCCGACGAAAACCAACAACCACCTGCGCATCCTCAAGCTCCCTCTGCCACGGTCAAATTGATAAACAGAGCGTTGTTACACGCCCTGCTTCGACACAGAGTACGCGGTGGAGTGAATTCAGGACCATTGAATCAAGCGGGCCCCTTGCGGGGCCCGGCTCGCTCTCAGTTAGGACGCAATCAGCACACAATCAGGACGCGGCGGAATGGGGCCAGTCATCGCCGGTGTAGGCGTGATTGCTGGCGCTGCCGACTCCGAGCGAGCCTTCGCCTGCGGGAACCTCAAACACGTGGTAGGCCTCGGGTCCGAACGGGTCCAGGGCGGTACCGCGATACTCGTAACTGTCCGGTACCGGCTCACCGGAGAACGCCACCCGGAAGAGGTGTTCGCTGGTGTGCGCCCCTACCCTCAAGGGCTGCTCAACCCAAAGGTAGACGGACTTGTCCGGCACAATGTATTCACACCGAACCACACGATAGCCATCGTGCAGAGACAGACTGGTGGGTTCCTTGCCAGAGTCCAAACGGAATTTGTGGATAGTCTTCATGGCGGCGACTCCTCCTAAATTTGCCTTTCGCACTTCCATGGTGCTCCCAAAAACCATTCGACAAAATAAGCTTTTGTGGTGTTTTTAGTCCGATTTATTCGATGTTTCGAGATCGTCGTGGGCGTTGTCGTTGCCCCGGCAGATCGCCTGCACGCCTTCATGGGCCGGGTCCTTGACTCGGGTGATGGCGAACAGCTCGTCCTTGACCTCCTGAATGGACGCGATTTCAGCCACCTCGTACTGGCGGCACACCTCTGCCTTGATGGCAGTCGGCGCGGCGAACACGCCCAGCCCTTGGCGACCGAATACCTTGATCAACGCGCTGTCATCGATGCGGGCCACCACGTTCATGCGCACGCCCTGAAGCGAAAACCAGTTCATCAGCTTCTCGAAGTAAGGCGCGTTGGTGGCATTGGCGAGCAAGGGTTCGCCATTGAGTGACTGGGGAAACCCGTGTCGGAGGCGCTCCGCCATGGCGGCCGGAGCATACAGGCTGACCGCCGACCCCGACAAAGGATGGGCAGTGAAAGCTCCGTGGTCGGACAGCGCCGGCATTCGGTCGGTCAGCACCACGTCCAGTTCCTTACGCTTCAGCCGCAGCATCAGGTCATCCGTATTGCCGGTCTGGCAGTTCAGCTGCACCGGCCGAGCCAGGGCCATGGCGGGCTGCAACAGGGAATAGGCAATCAACTTGTGGATCGAGGCGGAGATGCCGGCAGACAGGGTCAGTGGCCGGTCGCCCGGGCCCAGGCGCAAGACTTCGTTCAGTTCGCCGGTTAAGGCAAAGATTTCATCCGCGTACCCCAGCACCAGCTTGCCCAGGTCGGTCAGCACCAGTTGTCGCCGTTCGCGCTGAAACAGCAAGCCGTCCAGGGAGGCCTCGAAGGTGGCCAGTTGCCCGCTCAGGGTTTGTGGCGCCAGCTCCAGCACCTCGCTGGCACGGGCAATGGAGCCTTCACGGCTGATCATCCAGAAATAATACAAGTGCCTGAGATTGAGCTGATCCATTGGCAACTCCCCGGCCCTGGTCGGAACGGCCTAAGTGGTCAGGATGGCCGCGGCACCTTGAGAATATCCCCGAAGGTAACGTATTCACTGCCGCCCAGGCGGCCGATGGGGTCAACCGCGGCACCATCGATGCGTAAACGCCCCTTGTCGTCCTGATAGGTGGCCGCATCGGACACGTACACGCCCTTCACCGAACCGAACACCAGGCTCTGGGGCGCAGCGCCAATCTCCTTGATGTCGTAGAGTTCGCAGGCCAGCGCGACGTGGCAATCCTTGAGTCGAGGCAGACGTGAGCCCTCGAAGGGCACCAGCTCCAAACCCAGCTCCGCCAGCTCGGACTCCCCGTGCGGCAAGGTTTGCGAAGTGGCCGTCATGGCCTGGGCCAGGTCCCGGTGAGCAATGTGCACAACGAAGTCCTTGCGGGCCTCAATGTTCACGCACGTGTCTTTGAAGGCGTTATCGGTCGGTTTGCGGCCCACGGAAAACATCACCAGCGGCGGGTTGCTGGTAATGGGCGTGAAAAAGGAAAACGGCGCCAGGTTGTAGTCGCCGGCCGGATTCTCGCTGAGCAC
>JBPEXK010000029.1:0-9485 GCA_052031745.1 Marinobacter sp.
TCCCGCAACAGGTACACCGCCCAGAGCAATCCGCCAACCATCAGGTTCACGGCCACGGACAACAACAGCAGTGTTGGCAGATGCAGGTTCATGGCGGCTCAGAGTCGCGGGATTGGGAGGCTGGCGGGACCAGGATGCGTAGTCCCCCATGACAGTAGCAGCTCTGGCCGTCGATAACCGGGACACCATGTAGCGTTTGGTATCGTTCTTGTCACAAAACCTTGCGGATGCCGCGAAGCCGTCCAGTGGTTAAGCCTAGGGACTGACTTTCTGCCACACCGTCAGTTCGGAGAAGCTGTGCTGGAACTTGTTGCGGGTTTCGCGAATCACGAACGGCAGGCTGCGTGGTTCCAGGATCAGACGAAAGTGCGGCGCCAACATGTCCTTCAGGCCATCGAGCGTGGTGTATTCCGCGCCGTCCTTCATAAATCCGCCCACCCAGGCGTCTTTGGGGGTGTATTCCTCCAGCCAGGTGTAGGGTGAGGCAATGGCCAGCAGCCCACCCTCATTAATGCGTTCGTGGATGGTGGTGAGAAAATCCGCCGGCCGGTACAGCCGGTCGATCAGGTTGCCCGCCAGCACCAGATCGTAGCCGGCAAACGAGGGGTCGAGGGCACAGGCGTCGCCTTCGTGAAATGCCACCCGATCGGTGACCTGGTCCAGACCCAGCGACGCCAGGGTGCGTTCATGGTAGCTGACCAGTTCACCCTCCTCCGGGCGGGCGTAGCGCACCTGTTTATCGGCGGCCATTTCCCGACATTTACGGACGAAGTTGGCGGAGTAGTCCACGCCGTCGACGTGGTTGAAGTGCCGGGCCAACTCGAAACTGCTGCGGCCGCAGGCACAGCCGATGTCCAGGGCCCGCCCCAGGGTGCGTCCATCCATGGCGTCCACGGCGGCATCGGCCAGTTCCTTCGGGAAATTGGGTTCGCCGTGCCACTGCTCGCCGTAATTGAACTCCAGGTACTGGGCGAGCGTGGTGTTGTCTTCGTAGAACGCGTGTTGCTGCACTTAGTCATCCTCCGGGATTGACGGGGCCGGGTCGGCAGGTCGCCGGCGCTACTGGCCGGCCATTTTCGGGTACATCGGCTCCAGCACCGGCGTGAGTCCCTTGGCATCATCAATGAACAACTGCAGATGCGGAAACGGAATCTCGATGCCAGCCTGATCCAGGGCGTCTTTAATCTGCTCCAGCAACTCCGCCTTGATGGTCGGCTGCACGTCCAGGTTGTCCGGGCCGATCCAGGCTTGCACCGTCAGGTCGATGGAAGAGTCACCCAGGCTGGACAGCAACACCCGGGGCATCATGTCAGCCACCTGCAACACCTCGGGGTGCTGCTTCAGGATCGGCATGATCACTTCCCGCGCGGCCGCCGCCGATTCCTTGTAGGCAATGCCCACCGGGATGTTGAGCCGGATCGCACCCTCGGTACTGAAGTTGATGATTTCCGAGGATGCCACGCTGTCGTTGGGGATCATCGTGAAGATATTGTCCCGGGTGCGCAACCAGGTGGTGCGCAGGGCGATTTTCACCACCTTGCCGTCCTGGCCATTGATGGTGACCCAGTCGCCGATCCGGAACGGTCGCTCGATCAGCAGGGTAACCCCGGCAATGAAATTGGACAGGGTGGACTGGGCAGCAAACCCCACCGCGATGCCGACAATGCCGAGCCCGGCCACGATGGACAGGACGTCGAAGCCGAACTGGGCCAGCACCGTGACGGCTCCGAAGGCCACCAGCAACACCGAAAACAGATTATCCACCAGTTGCCGGATCGACGGGTCCAGATGGGCGCGCTGCATGGATTCGGCGATCACCCGGCCCAGCACCAGCCAGGCGACATAGAAGCCCAGGGCGATAAACCCGGCCTTGGCCACCGACTGCAAAAACTCCACCGAGGCACCAAACTGGGCGAACACGGTGAGCAGAAAACCCAGCCCCATCAGGTACCTCAGGGTGGTGCGCACGTGGCCGAACATGACGCCGCCGGCCCGCCGTGGCCCAATCACCGCCTTCAGCACGGTAACCAGCACCAGGTAGGCACCGGCGTACAGGCCCAGATACAGCGCCAGAATCAGCAGCTGGCTGATCGAACTTACCCCCAAACCGGTCCAGTCCACCTGCCCCGCGCCCAGCGCCTGCAGGGAATCGCCAAGGTTTTTACGGAGTTGCTCGGTCACGGCCTGCCACATGCCTTCTGCCATCGCTGTCATCCTTTTTTATTTCATCCCATTGGCCCGCATCAAAGCCGAAACCACTGCTATCTTAGGGAGATAACCGAAGTATGGATCAATCACGCCAATTGCGCAGGGCTCCGCCATGACCACTCCACTCGTCCAATCCAACCTTGATGCCGGCATTTTAACCATCACTCTGAATCGCCCTGACCAGCGCAATGCCGTGGACCGGCCCACGGCCGTGGCCCTACGCAAGGCCTTCACGGATTTCGAACAGAATGACAACGCCCGGGTTGCGGTAGTCACCGGCGCTGGCGGCCATTTTTGCGCCGGCGCCGACCTAACCGTGCTCGACGACCCGGAGCGGCGCAACATGATCGACCCCCACGGCACCGGCCACGGGCCACTCGGGCCCACCCGGATGGCGCTGTCCAAGCCGGTGATTGCGGCAGTGGCCGGCTATGCCGTTGCCGGCGGCCTGGAGCTGGCACTGATGTGCGATCTGCGGGTGGCCGAGGAATCGGCGGTGTTTGGCGTATTCTGCCGACGCTGGGGCGTACCGTTGATCGACGGCGGCACCGTGCGTCTACCACGGGTGGTGGGCCAGGGCCATGCCATGGACATGATCCTGACCGGACGGCCGGTAAAAGCCGACGAAGCCCTGACCATGGGATTGGCTAACCGGGTGGTGCCGGATGGCTCGGCCCTGGCAGAGGCGCAGAAGCTGGCCGCCACCATCGCTGGTTTCCCTCAGCGCTGCCTGCTGGCGGACCGGGCGTCAGCCCTGCGCCAGTGGGATCTCAGCACTCACGACGCCCTGGTGGCGGAGGGTGCAGGTGGTTATCCGGTAATCTTCGAGGAGGCCCTGGAAGGGGCCCGACAGTTCAAGCAAGGTGCCGGCCGTCACGGCCAGTTCTGAGCAGCGAGGCCAACCAGGGTGTTAGCTCCGGATAGGCAGCCAGATCGAGGACGAATTCCTGGCCCCGGGCGGCGCACTTCAAATGGCACCAGGGCGGAGCAAGGTGCCAGCGCTCGGGATTGGTGTGATAACTCAGTGGTGCCCGGCCCTGGCCAGGATAGAAGCCTTGCGGCAACCGCCACTGGGTCGGTAACCGGCCATCCGGGTCGGTCAGCACCTGGGAGTCGTGCAGATGGGTAAACACACCGGCACCCGGCAAGTCGGCGCTGGCACCGGGCAACGCAAACCGGTCGGAGGCCAGATACAGGGTGTTGCCGGGGTCGGGTCGGCCGTGGAAATGCGGGTGGTATCTGGCCCAGTCCAGGGCCTGGGCCGGCAACTCGTCAATCGAGACCGTTTCGCCGATGTGCAACCACCCCCACAGGGCATGAAACGGCCGGGTCCCCGGCACGAAGCGCCAGCGCCGGCGCCAGAGTTCCGCCTGGCGAAACACCCCGAAAAACAGGAACAGATCCCCGTCCGTTACCCCCTGGTTGCGCAAATGGCCCTGGGCCGAGCCGGTCTGGCCCAACACCGGGCGCCAGCCCTGCGACCGGGGGTAGGCCCCGGCGATCAAATCCGGATCCAGGTGCGCGCCATCGCCAGCGCGAACGCGGCCAGCACTGAGATCCCGCGCCACCTTGCCCAACCGTCGTGGCCCGAAGCGCACCTGGTCGTAGCGAATTCGGGAGCTGTCGTCCGGTATCGGCAACACACACAGGGAGCCGTCCGGCAGCACCGGGCTGGGGCAGCCCCCGGCGGAGGAATCGAAACCTTTGCGGCTCAGGATCAGGCGCATGGTGTCTCTCTACTGGCGAAAGGAAATGCGCGCCATGGTAACCCAGCACCCGGGTTGAAACACCCGTGGGCCGGCACCATGATTGCCGTCACCGTTTCCGGCACGATTGCCTCATCCCAACACCAAAACCCGGAGTCCCATGGCATCCCGACCCGATTATTCGTTACTTGAACTGGCCTCGGTGCGCGAAGGCGATTCGGTGGGCACCACCCTCGCCAACAGCGTGCACTACGCCCAGCGCGCGGAAGACCTGGGCTTTCAGCGGTTCTGGCTGGCCGAACACCACAACATGGAAGGCATCAGCAGTTCCGCCACCTCGGTGTTGATCGGCCACATCGCCGGCAAAACCGAACGCATCCGGGTCGGCTCCGGCGGGGTCATGCTGCCGAACCATCCGCCGCTGGTGATTGCCGAGCAGTTCGGCACCCTCGAAAGTCTGTACCCGGGCCGGATTGATCTGGGCCTGGGCCGCGCCCCGGGCACCGACCCGGTTACCGCCCGGGCCCTGCGTCGGGACGGCCTCGGCGCCGAGCAATTCCCGGAAGATGTGGCGCGCCTGCAGCAGCTGTTGGGTCCGCTCGAGCCCGGCCAACCGGTGAAGGCCATTCCCGGCGCCGGCACCAACGTGCCGATCTGGCTACTGGGTTCCAGCCTGTTCAGTGCCCAGCTCGCGGCCATGCGCGGCCTGCCATACGCCTTCGCCGGGCATTTCGCCCCGCGCCTTTACCGAGAGGCGTTGCGGGTCTATCGGGACAACTTCCAGCCCTCACCCCAGCTTGATCGGCCTTACGCCATGCTGGCGGTACCGGCGATTCCGGCCGACTCCATGGCCGAGGCAAAATTCCTGGCCACCACCAGCTACCAGCGTATTCTCGCCCTGTTTCGGGGCCAGCCGCTGTGGATGCGGCCTCCGGTAGAATCCATGACCGGGCTGTGGAGCGCCGGCGAACAGGCCAGCGTGCAGGACTTCCTGTCCCTGCAACTGATGGGGGATGCCCAGGATTTGAACAGGCAGCTGGACGACCTGCTCGCCAGTGTCGAGGTGGACGAGCTGATGTTTACCATCGACATCTACGATCCCGGCCACCGGCGGCGGGCGCTGGAGATACTGGCGCAGACCCGGGGCTAAAGCACCGATTCGATGGCCCGCTCCAGTTTCGGATCGGTGGGGCCAACCGAGCTTGGGAAGGCGGCCAGCACCTGGCCGTCTCGGTCGAGCAGGTATTTGAAGAAGTTCCACCGCGGTGGATTGCTCTGGCTATTAATGTGGGCAAACACTGGCGTGGCGTCGGCACCGGTGACCGGTCCCGGGGCAATCATGGTGAATTCGACCCCGAAGTTTTTGTAGCACACCGTGGCCGCCTCCGCTTCGGTGGCCGCTTCCTGGCGGAAATCGTCGCTGGCAAAGCCAACCACCACCAAGCCCTGATCCCGGTATTTGTCGTGCAGCCCCTGCAAGCCGCCAAACTGGCCGGTAAAACCACAATGGCTGGCGGTATTCACCACCAGCAGCGGTTTGCCCGCGGCCAGCTCACACAGATTCACCGTGTCGGCGGAATGCAGTTTGCGCAGGTCATGATCCAGAAAGGCCGGGCAGGCTTCCCCGCGGCTCTCATCGGCCTGGGCGTTGGCCAGTGTCAGCATCAGGCCGGCGACAGTGGCCATGGCAAGTTTGGTCATTGCGTTCATGCTAGTTCTCTCCACTCGATGCAAGCTTGTACGCTCCGCCCGGACGATTGGTCCAGACCAGCCCCGTACTGGACAGCCCCGGAAGCCAGCACTAGATTGCACTCACCCTTTCTAACCAACTCTCAAGCGTCACCGGAGTAATCAGAGTAACTGCCATGACCAAGCCCACCCTTCACGTTCTGATGTCCCACGGCCTAGAAAGCGGCCCCGGCGGCACCAAAATCCAGGCCATGAAAGCCGTCGCCGAAACCTTCCCCGGAGTTACCGCCATTGCGGTCGATCACCGCAGCACCAAGGTGCCGGCAGAACGGCTCGATCAGATGGCGTCTGCCATGGCCGACGCCGGCGCCGATCCCGAGCGCACGGTGTTGGCCGGGTCGAGCATGGGCGGCTGGGTCTGCGCCCAGACCAGTGCTCAGCGCCCGGTGTTGGGCTGTTTCCTGCTGGCGCCGGCACTGGCCATGGTGGGTTATCCGGAATCCAGCCCGGAAATCCGGGCCCGGCACTGCCAAATCATTCACGGCTGGAACGATGAAGTGGTACCGGTGATGCCGGTTCTCGAACTGGCACGAGTTCAGTCCCTTCCAACCCTGGTACTGGCGGATGGCCACCGGCTGGAGAACAGCGTCGATCTGGTGGCCGAGGAGTTCCGACGCTTTCTCAAGCTCTGCCTGTCCAGCCTGAATAAACCCTAAATTCATGCACTTGCGATATCGCTTTAAAACCGTATTTGAAATTATTGTTTTTGCCGTTTCCTTGCGAAAACGCGGTTGTTTTGCCAGTCTTTAGTAATGTAACAATAATTTTCAGTAATAAAACGAACGGAGAAAACCCGATGAGCAGCATGAGTAAACTCAAGAAACTGGCCGGAATTTCAGCGTTCGCTTTTGCGGCTATGACCGCAGTCAACTCCGTAAACGCCGCCAACTGGCGTTATGCGCACGAGGAGTATGAAGGCGACGTACAGGACGTATTCGCGTATAAGTTCAAGGAATACATCGAGAACAATTCCGAACACACCCTGCAGATCTATCGCTTTGGTGAGCTGGGCGAGTCTGACGACATCATGGAGCAGACCCAGGCCGGCATCCTCAACTTCGTGAACCAGTCTCCGGGCTTCACCGGCGCGCTGATTCCAGAAGCGCAGATCTTCTTCATCCCCTACCTGATGCCTACCGACATGGATACGGTGATCAAGTTCTTCCGTGAGAGTGAGGCCATCAACGAGGACTTCCCGGAGCTGTACGCGGAAAAGGGCCTCCAGCTGCTCAAGATGTACCCGGAAGGTGAGATGGTGGTCACCGTCGATGAACCGGTCACCAAGCCTGCGGACTTCAACAACAAGAAGATTCGCGTTATGACCAACCCGCTGCTGTCGGAAACCTACGCTGCCTTCGGCGCTACTCCGACTCCGCTGCCTTGGGGTGAAGTGTACGGTGCCCTGCAGACCAACATGATCCAGGGTCAGGAAAACCCGATCTTCTGGATCGAGTCCGGCGGTCTGTACGAAGTGTCTCCGAACCTGGTCTTCACCAGCCACGGCTGGTTCACCACTGCCATGATGGCCAACAAGAGCTTCTACGAAGACCTGGCGCCCCAGGACAAGGAGCTGGTACAGATGGCCGCGGATTATGCCTTCGAGGAAATCATCAAGCACATCGACGGTCTGGCTGACGAAGCCCTGGCGAAAATCCAGAAGGCCTCCGACGAAGTGACCGTGACCCGTCTTAACGACGAGCAGATTGCGGCCTTCAAGGAGCGCGCACCTCAGGTCGAGGAGAAGTTTATCGAGATGACTGGAGAAAGCGGCAAAGAGCTGCTGAACCAGTTCAAGGAAGACCTGGAAGAAGTGCAGAACCAGTAATCTGACGCTTCGTCGTTGACGCAGTACCGCCCGTCGGCGCCAGCCGGCGGGCCTTTCTCTTAACCCCGCGCCGCCGGGGCTGCCTACCGGTCGGGCGCCGCATGTTCTGGAGCAGAACCCATGTCCGAGAATTCCCCGGATCTTGAAGACGACACTGGCCACTACGAGTCAGGTTTACCCGGGTTTCTGGGCACCATCGATGTCTGGATCAGTAAGATTGAAGCGGTGATGCTTGCCGTGGGTGTCATCCTGATGGCGATCAACACCTGCGTAAACGTGGTGGCCCGCTTTGTCTTTGGCGAGGGGTTGTTCTTCTCCGGCGAGATCAACCGGATCCTGATTATCCTGATCACCTTTGCGGGTATTGGCTACGCTGCTCGTCACGGTCGTCACATTCGCATGTCCGCAGTGTACGACTCCCTCCCGGCAAAAGGCCGCAAGGTGCTGATGATCTTCATCGCCCTGTTCACTTCCGTGGTGATGTTTTTTCTGTGCTATCACTCATTCGGTTACGTCGAGACTCTTTACGGTCGCGGCCGGATCCTGCCGGCACTCGGTTTTGAAATCTGGTGGATCTACGTCTGGGCACCGGTAGGCTTCGCCATCACCGGCATCCAGTACTTTCTGACCGCTATCAAGAACCTAACCAGCAAGGACGTGTACCTGTCGACCGGTGTGGTTGACGGCTATCACGACACTGAATCAGAAGTATGAATCACGAAGCTGACTCCAGGTAAGGAAAGAGAAAAATGGCAACTACAATGATGTTGATCATGATCGGTTTGTTGCTGCTTGGCTTCCCGATGATGGTCCCGCTGATCACCGCTGCGGTGTTTGGCTTCGTGATGATGTTCGATGGCTTCGGCCAGATGGGTACCTTTGTTCAGCAGATGATGGGCGGCATCCGGCCGGCCTCGCTGATTGCCGTACCCATGTTCATTCTGGCAGCCGATATCATGACCCGGGGCCAGTCGGCCGACCGGTTGATCAACATGGTGATGGCCTTCATTGGCCACTTCAAAGGCGGGTTGGCGATCAGCACCGCGACTTCCTGCACTCTTTTCGGCGCGGTATCCGGGTCCACCCAAGCCACCGTGGTGGCGGTGGGTTCACCCCTGCGCCCGAAGATGCTTAAGGCCGGCTACTCCGACCCGTTTACCCTGGCCCTGATCATCAACGCCAGTGACATCGCCTTCCTGATTCCCCCCAGCATCGGCATGATCATTTACGGGGTTATCTCGGGGACTTCCATTGCCGAGCTGTTCATCGCCGGTATCGGGCCCGGCGTCCTGATCCTGTTCATGTTTTCGATCTACTGCCTGATCTACGCCTACAAGAACAACGTGCCCACCGAGGAAAGGGCCAACTGGCGCCAACGCGCTGTGTCGGTCCGCGACGCTTTGTGGCCGCTGTTCTTCCCGGTGATCATCGTCGGCGGTATCTACGGCGGCATCTTCAGCCCGACCGAAGCCGCAGCGGTGTGCGTTCTGTACGCCTTCCTGCTGGAGTTCGTGGTGTTCCGCGAGCTGAAACTGTCGGACATCTACCGCATTGCCAAGTCCACGGGCCTGATCACCGCCGTAGTATTCATTCTGGTGGCGGTGGGTAATGGTTTCTCCTGGATCATTTCATTTGCCCAGATTCCACAAGCTATTTTGGAAGCCGTCGGCGTCAACGACGCTGGACCGGTCGGTGTGTTAGTCGCCATCTGTATCGCGTTCTTCATCGCCTGCATGTTCGTCGACCCCATCGTGGTGATCCTGGTACTCACCCCCATCTTTGCCCCGGCCATTCAATCCACCGGGCTGGATCCAGTTTTGGTGGGCGTTCTGATCACCCTGCAGGTTGCCATTGGCTCGGCGACACCGCCCTTCGGCTGCGACATCTTCACCGCCATTGCCATTTTCAAACGGCCTTACCTGGAGGTGATCCGCGGCACGCCGCCGTTCATCTTCATCCTGGTGGCGGCCGCCGGGTTGATCATTGCGTTCCCGGAG
>JBPEXK010000300.1:0-4011 GCA_052031745.1 Marinobacter sp.
TGCGCGACATGGCGCTGCACTCCGAGCTGCAGAAGCAGATCGACTTCGTGAACTCGCCGGAAGTGGTTTCCACCGACTTTGTCGGCTCCCGCCACGCCGGTGTGGTTGACGCCCAGGCCACTATCGCCGGTGGCAAGCGCCTGATCCTGTACGTGTGGTACGACAACGAGTTCGGCTACAGCGCCCAGGTGGTTCGCGTGGTGAACCAGATGGCCGGCGTAACCTACCCGATCTTCCCGAAGCGCACTCGGGACTGATCGCAGCCCGCCCCCAGGGCGGAGCGCCGCACTGAAAAGCCCCGGCAACGAGAGTTGCCGGGGCTTTTCTTTGTCCGATTCTGTGCCGTGATCGGTTTACGATCGGGCACAAACCCGTTCCGGTTTCCGGTGGAAATAGATTTCCTTAATCCTTATAATTGGCGCGATTTTGGGTATGTCTGGCACTCGGTTACTCATCTTTTCCTGCGTCGAAGGACGAGCCGCATCCGAACGGCCGCCAACGGCGCGACTTGGAGCGACCCGCAGGTGCGATCTAAGAAGGAATCTGAGCCGCAAGGGCCGGACGTGACTAATCCATAGACTAGTTTCTGATGACTGGATGAGGCTAATGATCAAGATCAAGAAAGGCCTGGATCTTCCCATCAGCGGCGCTCCTGAGCAGACCATTACAGAGGGCAAACCCGTTCGCCACGTGGCGTTGATCGGTTTTGACTACAACGGCATGAAGCCGACGATGGCTGTGAAAGAAGGGGACCGCGTCAAGCGCGGCACGCTGCTGTTCACGGACAAGAAGACCGAAGGCGTTCGTTATACATCACCCGCCGCCGGTGTGGTGAAAGAAATCAACCGCGGTGAGCGGCGCGTGTTTCAGTCGATCGTAATCGAGATCGACGGCGACGAAGCTGAATCATACGCCAAATACAGCGACGCGGATCTGGCCGGCCTTGAGCGCCAGCAGGTCGTCGATAACCTGGTGGAATCTGGTCTGTGGACGGCGTTCAAAACCCGCCCGTACAGCAAAGTGCCCGCGATCGACAGCGCGCCCCATTCCATTTTTGTGTCTGTGATGGACACCAACCCGCTGGCCGCCGATCCGACCGTGATCATCGGCGAGAACAGTGCAGCGTTCGAGAAGGGCCTGACCCTGCTCACCAAGCTGACCCAGGGTAAGGTTTTCGTCACTGGCAAGCCCGGCTCCAATGTGTCCGTGCCCAAGAACGACGCCGTGGAAGTACACCAGTTTGACGGTGTGCATCCGGCCGGTAACGTCGGCACCCACATCCACTACCTGGATCCGGTCTCCAACAGCAAGACTGTCTGGTCGATCAACTACCAGGACGTCATCGACATCGCCAAGCTGTTCGAAACCGGTGAAGTGCCGGTTGAGCGCATCGTGGCCATCGGTGGTCCCAAGGCCCTGAAGCCGCGTCTGGTTCGCACCCGTCTGGGCGCCTGCCTGCCGGAACTGCTCGACGGCGAAGTTGCTACTGATTGCGAAGTACGCACCATCTCCGGCTCCGTGTTCGGTGGCCGTCGCGGTGACGGCCCCTGTGCCTACCTTGGCCGTTTCGCCAACCAGATTTCCGTACTGGAAGAGGGCAACAAGCGGGAGTTCATGGGCTGGCTGTCGCCGGGTCCGAACAAGTTCTCCGTGCTGAACATCTATCTGTCGAAGCTGACCAGCGGCAAACTGTTCAACTTCACCACCACCACCAACGGCAGTGAGCGTGCCATGGTGCCGGTGGGTGCTTATGAGCAGATCATGCCCCTGGACATCTTGCCGACCCAGTTGCTGCGCTCCATCATTGTGGGCGACACGGAAATGGCACAGAAGCTCGGTGCCCTGGAGCTGGACGAAGAAGATCTGGCGCTGTGCACCTTTGTGTGCCCGGGTAAATATGAATACGGTCCGATTCTCCGTGAGAACCTGACCCGGATCGAGATCGAGGGCTAATACGATGGCTATCAGACAGTTTCTCGATGGAATCGAGCATCACTTTGAAAAGGGTGGCAAGTACGAGCGCTGGTATTCGCTGTACGAGGCCATCGATACCATCTTCTACACCCCGGGCAAGGTAACCTCTACCACTGCCCACGTACGTGACGGCGTTGACCTCAAGCGCATCATGATCACGGTGTGGATGTGTACCTTCCCGGCCATGTTCTTCGGCATGTGGAACATCGGCTTCCAGGCCAACAGCTACCTGGCAACCAATCCGGAAGCCATGGTTGGTGACGGCGGCCTGCGCACGGCGTTCATCAACGCCCTGGCGGTCACGGGTGCCGGCGCCGGCGTCTGGGACAACTTCGTCTACGGCATGGCCTACTTCATTCCCATCTACGCGGTGACGTTCATCGTCGGCGGTTTCTGGGAAGTGCTGTTCGCCACCGTGCGTCGTCACGAAGTGAACGAAGGCTTCTTCGTTACCTCCGTACTCTTTGCCCTGATCTGCCCGCCCACCATCCCGCTGTGGCAGGTGGCCCTGGGTATCACCTTCGGTGTGGTCATCGGTAAGGAAGTATTCGGCGGTACTGGCAAAAACTTCCTGAACCCGGCCCTGACCGGTCGTGCGTTCCTGTACTTCGCCTACCCGGCGCAGATCTCCGGTGACACCGTGTGGACCGCGGTTGACGGCTTCAGTGGCGCGACCGCGCTGAGCTGGGCCGCCAGTGGTGGTCTGGAAGCGCTGGAAACCCAGATCGGCTGGATGAGCGCGTTCATGGGCACCATTCAGGGCTCCATGGGTGAGACTTCCACCCTGGCGGTGCTGATCGGTGGTCTGATCCTGCTGGCCATGAAGATCGCCAACTTCCGCATTGTCGGTGGTGTGCTGATCGGCATGATCGCCACGTCGCTGCTGTTCAACGTGATCGGCTCCGACACCAACCCGATGTTCGCCATTCCCGCGCATTGGCACCTGGTGATGGGTGGTTTCGCCTTCGGCATGATGTTCATGGCGACCGACCCGGTCTCCTCCGCCATGACCGACACCGGTCGCTGGTGCTTCGGTATTCTGGTTGGTGTGATGACAGTGCTGATCCGTGTGGTCAACCCGGCGTTCCCGGAAGGCATCATGCTGGCCATCCTGTTTGCTAACCTGTTCGCGCCGCTGATGGATCACTACGTGGTTCAGGCCAACATCAAACGGAGGCTCGCACGTGGCTAAAGCTAAAGAAACCGTCTCCAGAACGCTGATCGTTGCTCTGGTCCTGAGTATTGTCTTCTCCGTAGTGGTCTCTGGCGCTGCGGTTATGCTCCGGCCGGCGCAGATCCAGAACCAGAACCTGGATATCAAGACCAACATCCTGTCCGCGGCCGGCCTGCTTGAGAAAGGCGCCAGCGCGGAGGAAATTGAATCCAAGTTCGAGCAGTTCGAAGTTCGCCTGGTCGACCTCGACACCGGTGAGTACGTGGAAGCGTCCGCCGTGAACGTCAAGGACCCGATGAAGTACGACATGTACAAGGCGGCCTCTGATCCGCAGATGTCCACCAACATCCCGCCGTCGGAAGACAAGGCCGGCATCAAGCGCCGTCCGAACGTCGCCAAGGTGTACACCATGAGCGAGAACGGCGAAGTGACCCGCGTGGTCCTGCCGATCCATGGTTACGGCCTGTGGTCTACCCTGTACGGCTTCATTTCCCTGGAAGGGGATCTGAACACCATCGAAGGTCTCGGTTTCTACGCTCACGCGGAAACCCCGGGCCTGGGTGGCGAGGTGGACAACCCGCGCTGGAAGCAGCAGTGGGTAGGCAAGGAAGTGTATGACGGTGAGCGTGAAGACCCGAAGATCCGCCTGGTTAAAGGTGGTGTAGGTCCGAACGCGCCTGAGAAAGAGCACAAGATCGACGCTCTGTCCGGCGCCACGCTGACCAGTGTCGGTGTTCAGAATCTGGTCAACTACTGGATGAGTGAGCGCGGCTACGCAACATTCCTACAAAAACTGCGTAAAGAGGAGGTCTGATCATGGCAGATGCATCGGCCAAACAGGTTCTCTTCGAACCGATCTTCAG
>JBPEXK010000301.1:0-4097 GCA_052031745.1 Marinobacter sp.
ATCCTGGGCGTGTCCAAGGCGGCGATGAAGCCGGTGTGGGACGGCAAGGCCTTCCAGCCTCGGCTGATGCTGCCGCTGTCACTGTCCTACGACCACCGGGCTGTGAACGGTGCCGACGCGGCACGCTTCACCGCGACGCTGAGTCAGCTGTTGGGTGACATTCGGTCGCTGCTGCTGTAAATCGGGCAGCGCTCGGTCGCAAATAAAAAAGCCGGAAGGGGTTCGCTCCCTTCCGGCTTTTTTTTGTGCCTGGCCCCCGTTAGTTGGCAAAGAACATCCAGTCGAAGTAGTCGTGCAAGTCCTGCATGGTGGCGGCCTCGTACGGGTGGGTCAGTTCAAACAGCAGGTTCTGGTCTTTGGCTTTTCTCATGGTGTCACCTCATGGTTTGCTTTGCTGAACCGGGCGGCGTCTGCCGTCGCATGACATGTTCAGGTATACCTAAGCAGCCAGTGTGCCAAGAGCGATCTTTTGTCTAAGTGATTGAAATTTTGAGAGAAGCTTTTCGGGCGAAGAGGTTTCGGGGTGGGGGATGTCGCAAAACGGTGCCGAGTGCACCGGACTGGAACGAAAAAGCCCCGGCAAATGCCGGGGCCTTTCCGAGTTAACTTCTAAGGAAGATTAGAAGTTGTACTGCGCGGCGAACAGGACGCGGTTGGCGTCGCCGTCAGTGCCGTCGACGTTTTCACGGCTCAGGAACTGGTATTCGACGCCCATCATGACGTTCTTAACCGGTGTCCACTGGTAGTTGGCCATGATTGCCGAGTTGGTCTCGCTCTCACCGGCAACCGCTGCGGCTCCCAGATCATCTTCAGCGTCATCCCAATCAACTTCGACGATACCGTAGCCAATGTTAACGCTGCGACCGCCGCCAAGGCTGATGCCGGTGCCGATGGTGGCGCCGTAGCCTGAGATGGTTTCAACGTCGCCGTCGGCATCAACGTAGGCGCTGGCGGCGCCGAAGTTTTCACCGGAGCGGTACAGGTAGCTGTTGGCGCCGTCAGAGTACTGAATGTTACCTTGGATGGTAATCATGTCAGTCAGTGACATCTTGGCCGACAGGAAGGTGCTGAAGCCGAACGAAGATTCATCGTCAGCGCCATCGTCGTAACCGACCTGGTGGGCCAGGACAGCCGCGGAGTAGGCGAGGCCGCCAGCAGAATCTTCCAGGCGAGCGGTCAGTGCCGGCATGGAATCTTTTTCCTCAACGCCAGCCTGAAGGATGGAGCTGTTTGGCTGCTCCAGGGAGAGCGACAGAGCTCCGGTGGTGTAGCGAAGCTGTGGCGACCGTGACTGAAGGCCAGCGTTGCCCGGCAGTGAGTCAAAGTCGAGTGTTGAGGTGTTACCTACGAAGCTGGTGAAGTTAGACCAGGTCTGACCGGCCAGTACACCCATGTAGGAACCGTAGGCATGACGCAGACGGAGGCTGCCACCACCGCCGCCGCGGAAGTCACCTTCCACGTTGATTTTCACACCTTCCGGACTAGTAGTCGTTACGCCAATGCGGCTTTGGAACGCGTCCGCGCCGAAGTGGCCTTCAGCCGCGTCGTCGTTGCCGGCCAGGCCAGCGTAGGAGCCTGAGCGGGTGCTCAGAGCCTGGTTGCTATCGATGTCGTAGCTGGCATTCAGACGCGCATAGCCGTAGACCGCCATGTCGTAATCGCCAGCGGTGAAGCTGACGGCTCCGGCCTGGCCTGCTACCCCTAGCACTGCCGCTGCTGCCGTCGCACGAATGGCCAATCGTAGTTTGTTGCTTTGCATCGTTGTTGTCTCCACACGTTTATTGTTGTTGGACCCAAGATCCAAGGTAGTTACGTATTTGTGACAATTCAAATGAATTCGCAAATGAGTTAGACGAATGTCTATAACTCGTGCGCGTTGCAGCGACGGGGATCTGCGACTATCGATCACCCGTAAAGAGACACCATGACCAGTCGAAATTCGCACCTTAAGGACACCACCTTCGCGTTCCTGGATATCGAAACCACCGGCGGCAACTCGGCGCGGGATCGCATAACCGAAATCGGTATCCGGTTCTGGCGCGACGGCAGTGTCGTCGGGGAGTGGCAAACGCTGCTCAATCCGGAAACGCGAATCTCGGCGTTTATCGAAAATTTTACCGGCATTTCCAATGAGATGGTCACCGATGCTCCGTTGTTCGCCGACATTGCCGACGAGCTGGAGGAAAGGCTCGAGGGCACGGTGTTTGTCGCCCACAATGCCCGCTTCGACTACGGCTTCATCAAGTCGGAATTCCGCCGGCTGGGGCGGTTGTTCTCGGCCAAAGTGCTGTGCACCGTCAAGCTCTCGCGCCGGCTGTACCCGCAGTTCCGTCGCCATAACATGGACGCGCTGATCGAGCGCCACGGTCTGGCCCGGGTGCAGCGCCACCGGGCCATGGGCGACGTCGAAGCCATGCTGGCGTTCTTCCTGCATGCACGATATGACCAGGGCGACGATAACCTGGAGCAGGCCATCGCAAAGCTGCTGCAGCGCCCCAGCATCCCCTCGCACCTGCCTCCGGACACCCTGCAGTCGTTGCCAGCCAGCCCCGGGGTCTATCGTTTCTATGGCGAGAACGACGTGTTGCTGTATGTGGGCAAAAGCACCAACATCGCCCAGCGCGTTGCCTCGCATTTTTCCGGCGACCATAACTCCAGTCGCGGCGTGCGCATGTCGGAAAGCCTGCGTCGGGTGGAATACACCCGAACTGCCGGTGAGCTGGGGGCGCTGCTGCTGGAGTTGAAACAGATCAAAGGCCTGAAACCGCTGTTCAACCGGCGTTCACGGGCGGCCAAGAATCTGGTCAGCATCGAGCTCACGGAAAACGAGGCCGGTTATCTGCAGGCGCGCCTGGTGCGGGAGATCGAGCCGCACCGGCTTGAGCACTATTTCGGACTGTTTCGCAGCAAGCGCGACGCGGAAAAGGCGCTCAGTGGCATTGCCGCCAAGAACGATCTTTGCAACCGGCTGCTCGGGCTGGAGCCGGATCACGATGGCCCCTGTTTTCAGCGTGCCCTGGGTCGCTGCCAAGGTGCCTGTGAAGCCCTGGAAGACGTTACCCGCTATAACCTGCGCACCCAGATTGCCTTCCACGCCCTGCGTCTGAAAACCTGGCCCTGGAAGGGGCCGGTGGGCGTGGTGGAGCGGGATCGGTTTGCGGGCCAGACCGACATCCTGGTGGTCTACAACTGGATGCACGTGGCCACCGTGCACGACGACACCGAACTGCACGACCTGTCCCTGCGCGGTCAGGCGGTCACCTTCGATCTGGATTCCTACAAATTGTTGATCAAGGCGTTGCTGGGTCGGGACGGCACCCAGCGGGAGATCATCGAGTTGCCAGCGGTCGGAGAGCCGGATGTGCTAATGCCCTGAGTGGCGTATCATGGGAGAGAGTCCGCACAGGTACTTACTTGTACGGCTTGGCAACTTTACTATCGTTATCCGCTCATCCGTGTTTTCCGAGAGAGATTTATGAACAAAGAGCCCGTCACTCGCGAACTTTTCGATCAAGTCATGGTACCCAACTACGCGCCCGGTGCGATTATCCCGGTGCGAGGTGAAGGGTCCCGCATCTGGGATCAGGAAGGACGGGAGTTTGTGGATCTCCAGGGCGGTATTGCCGTGACCTGTCTGGGGCATTCCCACCCGGGCCTGCTGGGCGCGCTGCACGACCAGGCGGAAAAAATCTGGCACCTGTCCAACGTGATGACCAACGAGCCGGCGCTGCGCCTGGCCAAGACCCTGTGCGACCTGACCTTCGCCGAGCGCGTGTTCTTTGCCAACTCTGGCGGGGAGGCCAACGAGGCCGCATTCAAGCTGGTGCGTCGCTACGCCTGGGAACACTTCGGACCGGAAAAGAACGAGATCATTTCCTTCAAGAACGCTTTCCACGGCCGCACCCTGTTCACCGTCAGTGTGGGTGGGCAACCCAAGTACCTGGAAGGCTTCGAGCCGGCGCCGGGTGGTATTCACCACGCCGAGTTCAACGATCTGGAATCGGTGAAGAAGCTGATCTCCAAGGAGAAAACCTGTGCCATCGTAGTTGAGCCGGTGCAGGGCGAGGGCGGCGTCATGCCGGCCGATCCCGAGTTCC
>JBPEXK010000302.1:0-6021 GCA_052031745.1 Marinobacter sp.
TCAAGCGCCCGCATCAGCGGCGAGGCACTGTTCTCCAGCAGCACCGCCGCCAGCAGTTGGCCTTCGAGGTTTTCCTGCAGGTCAAAACTGTGGCCCAGCAACCAGCCCATCACGATGTGGGTCTTGTTGTCGGTGCCCTCGCCTTCGTTCACCGCATAGCCTTGCTCCACGCGCACCGGCGCAAACATGCGCTTCTCATCACGCACCGGCAGTTCGATGTCGAGACGGTCGAACCGTTTCAGAGCCAGCTCCTCGAAGCGCTCATGATGCTCGTGAGCGGGGATGTTGCCGTAGGTGGCGAAGATGGCGTTGCTCGGGTGGTAATGGTGGCGATAGAACTTCACCAGATCGTCATAGCTCAAATCCACAATGTGATCCGGCTCACCACCGCTGTTGTAGTGGTAGGTTGTGGTCTGGAACAGATGGCTGCTCAGGTTCTGCCACAACTGCGAGGTGGGCGAACTCATAGCGCCTTTCATTTCGTTGTAGACCACCCCGCGGTACACCAAGTCGGTCTTGGGATCGTTCGGGGTGTCGAACTCCAGGCGATGGCCTTCCTGGGCAAAATCCAGTGGGTCCAGCTTGGAGAAGAACACGGAATCCAGGTAAACCGTCAGCAGGTTGTCGAAGTCCTTGCGGTTCATGCTGGCAAACGGGTACGCGGTCCAGTCGCTGCTGGTGAAGGCGTTCATGAAGGTATTCAGCGAGCGACGGATCATCATGAAGAACGGGTCGCGCACCGGGAAACGTTCACTGCCGCACAGGGCGGTGTGCTCCAGCACGTGGGCGACGCCGGTGGAGTCCATCGGGAAAGTCCGAAGCGCAACAAAGAACACGTTTTCGTCGTTATCGGCCGCCAGGTGCAGGTGACGGGCACCGGTCTTTTTATGGCGATACTCCTCAATGTCGAGATTGAGGGTGCCAATCCGGTGACTGCGAAGCTTTTCAAAAGCCGGATGGGTTGCGTTCTCGATCACTGCAGCCATTCAAACTATCCTGTCGTTAACAAATAGAGACTTGTAGGGTAACACGTAGTATCGATTATGATGCACAGTCCAGCAGTGACAAGGTAACCGGCGATTCATGACAACCTATACCCCCCACACCGGCCAGGTCGACGCCCCGGAAGTAGCCGCCTACTGGGCCGAACGTCGCCGCTATCTTGAGCGCATCCGCAAAGTGCCCGAGATCAGACAGCGGTTCTGGCGGGAAGTTGCCATCTACCTGTTACGTCGCCTGCTGTGGTCCTTTGGCTTTTTTCCGATCTTTATCGCCTTTTGGATTCCTTTCGTGCTGTCGAGCTTCAATCCGGTGGTGGTGGCAACCGACCTGATCCCCCTGCTCCAGGATTTCGTCAACTCCAACCCCGAAGTCCAGGCCACCACACTCAGCACCCTGACCATCGCCTGGGCCTCTATCGGCTTCATCTTCCTGGTCTTCGATTTTGTGCTGACCCCCTTCCGTTCCCCCTACCAATATGAGGCCGATGTATACATGCGGTCATGGGAACAACTCAATGTTGATCAGCTTCCGGACAAAATGTGATTTGTCCTGCATTCTCGGGAACTCCAGACACTTTGTGTTACATAAGTTTGCACGCACTGGTTAAGATGCATGGGTAATAAGAATTTCAAACCTGTCGGATCAAGGGGTTCCCCATGGTCGATTTCAGACCGCTTCTGTTCATCAATGCGCTGGCCCTGATGCTTCTGGTGACCGCCGGATTCGCATCGATTCACGATGACATCAAAAGCGCGAGCAACCTGACATCCACCGCAGATTCCCAACCCATCGAACCGAAGCCGGCAACGGCAAACACCACCTCCACCACCTCATTCAGTCAGCCCGACCCGAAACCGGTTGCCACCACAGCGACCGCCCAGGTCCGCCCGGAATCTGCGCCAAACCGAGAGCTCCAGCCTTACCGCGACCCCGAGCTGTACCAGGAGCTTGAGCCCGAGCAAGAGCTTCAGACCTATGAGGAACCGGTGGCAGCGGCCACTCCAGTTGAGGCCCAGCCGTTCCGCGTAGCAGGCGTGGCGGACAACAACGCCCTGTATGCCATGGCGGCACCGGCCCAGAACCAAACGGCCAGCTTCCAAGCACCGGCGCCAGAACCCGTTTACAGCGAACCGGAGCCCACCACCGGCTCCCTGGTACTGCGTTCGAACGTGACCGGCGACAGCGTGACCATCAACGGCAAAAACTACGGCGCCACCCGGCTTGATCTGGAGCTGGAACCCGGAACCTACGACGTCACCATCAGCAAGCCGGGCTATCAATCCTGGAGCCAGAAAGTGGCCCTGGAAGCGGGCAACGAAACCACGCTGGTGGGCAAACTGGAGGCCTACACCTCCGTGGACTATCGCAACGGCGTATGGGTCGGCGGCGTGAAGACCGGCGACGGCACCTACGAAGACAAAGACGGCCTGCGCTACGAAGGCCACTTCATCGACGGCCAGTTCCACGGTGAAGGCACCGCCTGGTATCCAGACGGCAGCCGTTACGACGGTGGCTGGCAGCAGGGCCTGCGCAGCGGTGAAGGTTCTTGGCGCAGCGCCAACGGCGCCCGCTACTCCGGTGAATTCCGCGCCGACCAGTTCAACGGCAAGGGCACCCTCACCCTGGCCAACGGCGACATCCTCACCGGCCACTGGAAAGACGGCCACCTGAATGGCCACGGCTCACTCACCACTGCCGACGGCATGCTCTATGTGGGCGCTTTCCGCGACGACGAATTCCACGGCCGAGGTTCCCTGACCTACCCCGATGGCCGTCATTACGAGGGTGAATTCTCCAACGGCGCCTTCCACGGCACTGGCTCCGAAGTGTTCGCCGATGGCAAAAAATACGAAGGCGGATACATTGAAGGCAAGTTCCACGGCCAGGGCCTGCTGCAGAATCCCAATGGCAGTTCCATCGAAGCCACCTTCAGGCACGGTGAACCCTATGGCCAGGTCCGGCTGACAACCGCTGCCGGTGAGATTTTCACCGCGCGCACCTCCGAGCCCGGCGTCTGTTATCGGGACAAGAGCTACCGGGCCACGCAATGCCCGACCCTGGAAGGCTGGTGACAAGCCCGAGCCCGAACAATACACGCGTTTGCAGTAACCGATTGAGGTAGTGAGATGGCGATCAAGAACGCTCTGCTGGTGGATGACTCCAAGGTGGCGAGATTTGCCTTGAGCAAGCTGCTGGAAAGCCGCGATATGGAAGTGAACATGGCCGGATCAGCAGAGGAAGCACTGGACTTCCTGAACGGCGACAACCGCCCGGACGTCATCTTCATGGACCACCTGATGCCAGGCATGAATGGCGTCGAGGCCACCAAGGCCATCAAGGGCAACCCGGACACCGCCGGCATCCCGATCATCATGTGTACCTCGAAGAAATCCTCGACCTTCATGGAAGAGGCCCGCAACTTCGGGGTGTACAACATTCTCACCAAACCCCCGCACACCGATGGCCTGTCCCTGGTACTGGACCAGCTCGACCGCGACGTGACCGAAGGCACCCTGCCCGAGCCCCCGGAACCCGGCTCATCCGATCTGCTGGAGATGGAAGACGACGAGCTGCTGAACATCCCGGGCGACGCCTCGGTACAGATGTCGCTGAAGGCCGAGGGCGAGCCGGTAGCGCCAGGCTCAAATGGCTCCAGCGTAGTACCGCTGACCAGCGACCTGATCGAGCAGATTGCCCGCTCGGCCGTGAAGACCCACATCAACAACCGTCTGCACGAGCTGCTGAGCTCATTGTTTGACGAGCAGTTTGATCACCTGAAGCGGGCCCTGGACGAGTCCCGCAACAAGCAGGAAGCGACCCTGGAAGAGCGGCTGGACAAGATGACCGGCCTGATCGAGGAACGCACCAAACACCTGCGGGACGAAGTGGCGGCGGAAGTGAACCTGAACCTGGCCCGGGAACTGGCCGATCTGAAGAAAGCCCTGCAAAAGAATGCGGGCTTCACCACCGAACACATGGCGGAACTGAAAGATCACATCACCAGCGTCCAGACCATCGACACCGAATTCTGGCAAACCCTGCAGTCAGAGGCGATCCAGCAGGCCCACGAAATCTCCCGGGAAACCGCCGAAGACATCGCCCAGCGCACCATCGACCTGTTTGTCGCCCAGCAGCGCTCGGCCTCGTCCAAGGTCTACACCATCGGGCTGGCCATCAGCCTGAGTATCTTCAGCGTTGGTATTGCCTGGCTGTCCGGCCTGTTTGGCTGAGCCGACGGCGAATCAGCCGCCAGTCGTCCGGGGTGTCCACGTCTTCGTGGACACCCGGCAGATCCACCCGGGTGGCATTGACGCTGGCCAGCAACCTGCCCGCGCCCTGATCACCCTGCAATCCCATCACCCCCGGCCATAACCATCGCGGCAAGTACGCCGGAACTCCAGGCCGACCATGGTAATCGGCCGCCACCGGCTGGTGCGGCAAAAACCGGGCCGCCTTGGCGAACGCCGTCAGCGACGCCTCATCGAGCAAAGGCTGATCCGCCACCAACACAAACACACCCTTTACCCTCGGGCCCAGACTGGCCAGACCGGTCTTCAAGGAGGCCGACAGGCCCTCCTGCCAATCCGGCACCCGCAGCCAGCGGGACGGCTGCTGTTGGGCGCGGAAGCGAATCAGCGGGTACCAGGCTCCGCACAGCACGCGCACATCCGGGCTCAATAGCCGCGCCTGGCATATCGCCCGATCCAGCAAGGTGCCGTCCCGATCGGGCGCGCCACCCTGCCCCGGCACGTTTAACAATGCCTTGGGCCGACCAAACCGGGACGAAGCGCCCGCGGCAAGGATAAGTGCTGGAAAATCCTGATCGTACGAGGAAGAAGTGAGGTCTATGATAAAGCCTCCAATGGCCGTCAGCATGAGGCCTGGCTGAACGCCAGACTGCCTGTGTCAGTGATTTTTGCTAGAATTCGGCCATCAATCAACCATACCCACCCGGACGCTGAATGAACCACCTCTTTGTAGACAACCTGACCGTCATCGATTTTGCTTATCTGGACCCCACTCGGGGCCTGGTGGGCGAGAGCTGGATTGCCGATGTGGTCCTGGGAGGCGAGCTGGACGACCAGGGCATGGTGTTTGATTTCAGCAACGTGAAACGCACCATCAAGCGGGTGATCGATGAGAGTGTCGACCACCGGCTGGTAATCCCTCGTGGCTACGAGGGCCTATCCTGGGACGAGAACCAGCCCGAGACCTTTCGCTGGGCGCTCACCGACGGCAGCGAAATCGTGCACAGTTCCCCGGACGAAGCCGTGGTCTGGCTGTCCGCCGAGCGTGTGGTGCCATCGGCCGTGGCCCGGCTGCTGGAGCGCGAACTTGAGGCCGTGCTACCGGCAAACGTGACCTCCATCGAGATTCACCTGCGCGAGGAAGTGATCGAGGGCGCCTACTACCATTACGTGCACGGACTGAAGAAACACCTGGGCAACTGCCAGCGCATCGCCCACGGCCACCGGTCGCCGATCCGCATCGACCGCAACGGCTACCGGGATTACGACCTGGAGCGGCAGTGGGCCTCCCGCTGGCGCGACATCTACGTTGGTTCCGAGGAAGACGTGGTGCGCCGCCATGTAGGTGAAGACGGCGTGCGCTACGTGACCTTCGAGTACGAAGCGAACCAGGGCGAGTTTGCCCTGGCGCTGCCGGAAGAACGGGTTTACATGCTGGACACCGACACCACGGTGGAGCTAATTGCAGCCCACATCGCCGACAAGCTCAAAGTGGAGTACCCCACCGACACCATCCGGGTGAAAGCCTATGAGGGCGTGGGCAAAGGTGCCATCGCCTCACGCTAAGTACCTCGTTAAGGCCCTCGAGACATCGGGGGCCACGCAGCCCTGACTGGTCTCCGATAGTTCTGCTCGCACTTTTTATGCAGGCACAAAAAAACCGCCCGAAGGCGGTTTTTTTGATGGCTTTCCGGTGGACTAAACCGTCAAGCCGTATTGGCGTCCCCTAGGGGGTTCGAACCCCTGTTGCCGCCGTGAAAGGGCGGAGTCC
>JBPEXK010000303.1:0-4419 GCA_052031745.1 Marinobacter sp.
GTCATGTGCAGACTGTAGGCGTATTCCCGCGGTAACGACTCACCGTCGACGATTTCCCGGTTCGGGTCGGCGCGGTTGGCGCCATCAATTTTATCCAGCGCACAGGTCAGTTGTGCCGAGGCGGTCATGGCCGGCTCCTGTTGATCAGTTAGGAATTATTCAGTTTCTCTGCGCTCAGCGGGTCACCATGGTCTGGGCGCTCTTGACCAGATCATTGGGGTTTTCCGGGCGTTCCGGCTTTCGGATGCCAGCCGCGCAGCCGGGGCGATCATAGAGCTCGTCGACCCAGCGCCGCAAGTTTTCCAGGCCATCCATGGATACCCCGGACCAGTTGTAGGTGCGCACCCAGGCCCAGTTGGCGAAATCGGCGATGGTGATCTCTTCACCGGCCAGGTAACGGGACTGGCCCAAACGGGTGTCCAAAACCTCAAACAGCCGCCGGCACTCGTGCTGGTAGCGGTCGATGGCGGGCTGAATCTTCTCCGGGAAATACCGGTAGAACACGTTGGCCTGGCCCATCATCGGGCCGACACCCCCCATCTGGAACATCAGCCACTGCAGGGCGCGGGAGCGCACCTTGGCGTCGACGGGGTAGAACCGCCCGTACTTCTCGGCCAGGTACACCATGATGGCGCCGGACTCGAACACCACAAAGTCGTCGTTGTCCCGATCGACAATCACCGGAATGCGGCCGTTGGGATTCATGGCCAGGAATTCCGGGGTTTTCTGAGCGCCCTTGGACAGATCAATGGGGATCAGGTTGTACTCAACCCCCAGTTCCTCAAGCAGCACAGACACTTTGTGACCATTGGGGGTCGGCGAGGTATACAGGTCTATCAACTTAGTCTCCTGATTTTTCAGTGAGCATCGATGCGTAACGCGCCGGGCATTCACACCTGGGCGGATGGTCGGGCCTTGATTCGATCAAACCAGGCCTGCAGGTTGGTCTGCTCCGGCTGGATGCGAATATCGATGACCCGGGCAAAGGCGACGGTGGTGAAGGCGTTGATGTCGGCGGCGGTAAAGCGATCCAGGCAGATGTAGTCCTTGCCCTCAAGCTGCTTGTTCAGGAAGTGCATGAATTTCTGCACCTGTTGGCCACACTCCTCGCCCCACTCCTTGATCGGATTCATCCGGTCCTTGAAGTAGCCGCTGGTGTGCTGGAAGCACATGCCGGTGGGCATGAAGAAAAACAGTTCGATCCAGCGCAGCCACTGTTCCATCTGGGCCTTCTCCAGTGGGGTCTCGCCCAGCAGCTTGGGAGCATCTGGATAGCTCTCTTCGAAATAGCGACAGATGGCCATGGTTTCGGCGATGCAGGTGCCGTCGTCCAGCTCCATCACCGGGACCTTTTTCATCGGGTTCTTGGCGGTGTATTCCGGGGTCAGGTTCTCGCCCTTCTGCAGGTCGATCTGAACGAATTCGGCCTGATCGAGCAGCCCTTTTTCGGCCATGAACATGCGAACGCGACGGGGGTTGGGGGCGGTTTTGGTTTCGAAGATTTTCATTGTTGTTGGCTCCATTCCAGACGGATATCGGGATACTGCCACCGGCAGACCAATGCTGAGCCTGACCCGAACGGAGGGGTGCGTCAAGAGAGTTGCATCAAGCAACCAATATCAGCGCACCAGCCAGGCCATCAGCTGGTGGATGATCCAGTCAGGGTCGTCGATGATCAGGTCGTGGCCGGCGTCTGGGTGCAGTTTCAGGGTCCACTGCCAGCGCTGCTCCAGGGCCTCGCTGCATTTCCAGTGCACCAGGCGGTCGCCCCGGCTGGCCAGCAACAAGGCTTCCGGCATGGGCCGCTTTGCGCCCGGGGTGTAGCGGGCGGCAGCGGCCAGTTGGCGGCCCGCATTGCGGACGCTGACCGGGCGCTGGCGCTGAATCCGGTACCACTGTTTGACCAGCTCCAGGGGGGGCTCCCGGTTGGAGGACAGTTTGAGCACATCGCGCTCGCGCTCGAACAGCTCACGCCGGGTCAGCAGCCGGAGCATCCTGGGCCAGATACCCGGGCGCATGCGCCGCCAGAACGGACTGAAACCGGAACTGGTGTTGATCAACACCAGGTTTTGGATTTCGCCTTCCGGGGCATGCTGGGCCCAGTCCAGGGCCACCATCGCTCCCATGGACAGCGCCAGGATGCTGATCGGCTTGGGGATATGCGACACCTGGCGGCGTACGACTTCGCGGATGCCAATGATGCTGTCGGGACTGGTCTCGCGAAAATGGACGCCGGTGCCCGGTAAATCGACCGGGTGGAAGCGGTGTTCCGGAAACGCTGATTGCAGGCGTTGGGGAAAGTCGCCCCAATGCGCCTGTTCGCGGGTAAGGCCCCGCAACAGAATCCAGTCCATGCTAATTCGCGTCTCGATACCAGTGCATGATGGCGGCCTCTCTCAGCATGGACTCGTCCTCCTGGACCGGCAACCAGTTTTCATGGCCAGCCGCGGCACTGAGCAGGAAGTCCATCCAGGCCAGATGGCTGCGCAGTACCCGTTTGTGGCGGTGGGGTGCCTGCGGGTTGAACAGGCCATCCAGACGCAACAGCTGTCGGGGCCGTTTACGGACCCAGCGCCAGGAGCCCATTTCCAGGGTCAGGGGCAGGAACACGCCATCACTCACGCGGTTGATCTGCTTGTAAAAATAGTCCCACAGGTCGCCATGGGTCAGGTAATGCCGGGACTGGGGTTCAAACCGGTAGTCGTGGTTCGGGTAGGCCTGCTCCCAGATCAGTTTGAGCGCCATTACCGAGGCAATTCGCCGCATCGGTCGACGACGGTAGGCGTACGGAAACCAGATCTGATCTTTCCAGCCAAAACCCGAATGACAGTCCAGGGCCACGCTGAATGGCCTTCCCGGTACCAGGTCGTTAATCACCGATTCCAGGGCCAGATTCTCTGCCTCCATACCCTGCTCCGGGTCGCCGATGTACCAGGGCAAGCGAGCCGACAAACGCTGCCCGCCGAGCATAAAGGCACTGCGCTCCTGCGCCACGATGGGGGCGTTGCGCATCAGGTCGACACCGCCAGGATTGCTACGCTGGTTCAGATACATGCCGCCAGGGTTGAGGATCGGCAGCAGGGTTACCCGCACTTTCTGCAGCAACTGGCCCAGGTGATCGTCCCAGCCCAGCCGGGCCAGCACCGCCCCCAACCAGGCCATAACCACCTGACTACCGATGCGTTCCAGACCGTGGACACCGCCGACCAGAATCAGGGCCGGGGCATCGGCTCGCTTGCAACCCAGGTCGACCCGATAGATCGGCAGCGACAGCTCCGGCACCGACACTCGGTCCAGTACCTGGGTGGTAACCGACTCGGGGGCCTCTGCCAGCAACCGTTCCAGCTGCACCATCTCGGGCAGGAAGGAACGCAATAACCGGCGCTGCTGGGTGGTCCGGCTGGCCTGTTCCCGGGCGATGGAGGTGTGCGGTGTCAGCATCCGTAATTCGGTCATGGCAGGCTCACTGTGCAAGGCTGAGGATGGAGAGTTGGCGGCGTTGGGATCGCCCACTGAACCCTGGGCGCGAGTCTAACCGGCGATTGCTACAGCCCGTTGACAGAGCGGACATCTCGCGCAAAAACCCGCCCCGAAGATCGCATCCTATTGATTTGTCAACCTTGTAACTCGGCGTCAGATGTTTATCCTAACTATCACGTAATGTCTGAGACTGCCGATTTTGTTCGATACAACTGAAACGAACGACCCCCAATCCTCGCCAATCTGTTACGTCAACGAATCCGTACTTCGTGAACTATCCTTAATGAACGAGCAAGTAATCTGCCAAAAACGATAAGGAGAAGTGACTATGCGCAAGATCCTATCTGCGACGCTGCTGTGCGCGGCCGCTGCCCCATCCATCGCCCAGGCCAATGACTGTGGTCAGGTGTCCATCACCGAAATGAACTGGGCATCGGCCTCGGTGGTCACCAACGTCGCCAAGTTTGTCATGGAGCAAGGCTACGGCTGTGACGTGGCCGTGGTCCCGTCCGACACCGTGCCGGCGGTTACCTCGGTGGCCGAGAACGGCGAGCCGGACATCGTGACCGAGCTGTGGGTCAATTCCACTGGCGAAGTGTTCAAGCGCCTGGAGGAAGAGGGCAAGATCGTGCGCCTGGGTGAGGTGCTGTCGCCGGGTGGCGTTGAAGGCTGGTGGCTGCCGACCTACGTGGTGGAAGAGCACCCGGAGCTGAAAACCATTGAAGGCATCATGGCCAACCCGGATCTGGTCGAAGGTCGCTTCAACAACTGCCCGGACGGCTGGGGTTGCCGGATCGTCAACGACAACCTGATCCGCGCCCTGAACCTGGAAGACTCCGGCATCGAGGTGTTTAACCACGGCTCCGGTGAGACCCTGGCTTCGTCCATGGCGTCGGCGGTACAGAACCAGGAGCCCTGGTTCGGCTACTACTGGGGCCC
>JBPEXK010000304.1:0-2456 GCA_052031745.1 Marinobacter sp.
CGTTGCAGGCCGCTTCGTCTCGAGCCCAAGGGGTTACGCCAACCCTGGCGGGTAAGCATGAGCACGAAATCTTCCTCACGGCTGGTCATGGCAATTTGATAGTCGCCGTAAATGTCCCTCGCGGGTCGGTTGACCACCTGCATCAGGTCACGCTCCAGCAGCAGCATGGTTCGCTGCAGGCCATCGAACTGCTCTGCGAGTTCGTTGACCCGGTCACGTGAGGTGATGACGCCGCTCATGACCTGCCAAACACCCAGCCCTATCACCGCCGTGATGGTGACGGCGATGAGCACCTCCAACAAGGTAAAGCCGGAATGGGATTTTAGAGAGGGTAGCGGGGCCAACATCAGTTTTGCCCCAGAAAAGCCGAGAGGGTGTGGATCGGGGACGGCTCCGAACCTTCCTCTCTGTAGCGGGCCACGGTTACTTCCACCCTCCGCATGGTGGGCTCCTCGGTGGCCAGAACGGCGGTGGTCACCTGCCAGCGGTAGGGGCCGTAATCGGTATCGCGGGAGTTTTCCGAAATCCCCGGCAAATTCTCAGCCAGTCGCAACTCATTGATGCGATTATCGGCCAGCCACGCGGCAAAGGTTTTGTCCCTGACTCGCTCATAGCTCGAGATATAACTGCTGCCGACCTCGGCTGCAGCGGTGGCAACCAGGCCAAAAACCAGCAGCGCAACCAGAACCTCGATGAGCGTGAAGCCTTTTTCGCGGGTCACAGTTCGTCCTCGACATCGCCGGGCTTACGCCACTCCAGCGCGGAGACACCATCGGAAGCCAAGATATGCAAGTAGTCGCTGTCGTTTCCGATGGTGAACTCGATTTCGAAAGGCGTGGTTTCACCACTGGAAAAAAACACGACGTCCGGTAGCAGCTCATCCTCCGCGGTCGAGAGTCTGGGCGCATCGCTCTCGATGAACTTGGTTACCACCATCCACTCGGGGAAACTGCCGGGCTGAAAAAGCCGTTCGCCCGAACTGGCCCAGTCTCCTGAGTCGTCTTCGTAAGCAACGAACTGGTAGCCTTCCTCAGCTACGCGCACCCCCAACTCCCGGTTGTTCAGCACCGCCTGTTCCGACGCCGTCTGCATCAACAGATACAAATCACGAACCTCGTTCTTCAGCTCCCGCTGTTGGGAACTGCCGCCGAAGGTGAACACGGCAAGGGAGGCCAGCAGCCCTACAATGATCAGGACCACCAGTATTTCGAGCAGGGTGAAGCCGCCCTGCCCGGTGCGGGAGCGCACGGTCACTTATTCCTTGGTTTCCCAGGCGCTGATGTCGGCCGCGTCGCCCTCACCACCTTCCTGGCCGTCGGAGCCGTAGGAATAGAGGTCATAGGGCCCCTCGGTACCCGGGCTCACGTACTGGTACTCGGCGCCCCATGGGTCTTCCGGCACGCTTTTCAGGTAACCGTCAGGGTTCCAGTTCTTCGGTTCCGGGCTGCCACTGGGCTTGGTCACCAGCGCCTCCAACCCCTGCTGGGTCGAGGGGTACTGGCTGTTGTCCAGGCGGTAGAGGTCGAGGGCGTTGGCAATGTTGCTCAACTGGGTCTCGGCGACCGTCACTTTGGCCTGGTCACTTCGCCCCATGATGTTGGGTGCAACAATGGCCACCAACAGCCCGAGGATCACCATCACCACCATGATTTCAATCAGGGTGAAGCCGCGACTGGCGTTCAGCTTGTGCAGGTTTCGATTCGTCATTGTTTCACTCGTCATTGGCATGGAATCCATTCGTTTTTCGTTGTTTCCAGAGCCCCTGGACGGCTTACCCCACCAGGTTGCTCATGTTCAGAATCGGCAGCATGATGGCCAACACAATAATCAGCACCACCACACCCATCACCAGCAGCATCATCGGCTCAAACAGACCAACGATGGCGGCAATTTTCGACTGCAGGGTGTTCTCCTGCATTCGGGCCGTGCGCTCCAGCATGCTGTCCAGTTCGCCACTGGCCTCGCCGCTGGCAATCATGTGCAACATCATCGGCGGGAAATACCCGGTCTGATCCAGAGACCGATGCAGCGACCCACCCTCGCTGACTTTCCGTGCGGCGTCCCGAAGTTCACCGCGCAAATAATCGTTGGACAGCACCTCGCCCGCTATGCGCATGGCTTCCACCAGCGGCACGCCACTGGTGGTCAGAATGCTCAGGGTACTGGCGTACCGCGCTGTACTCACCCCGCGCACCATGCCTGAAAACAGGGGCAGATGCAGCAGGCGCTTGTGGAACCTTAATCGGAAAGCGGGCCGGCTCAGCGCCAGCCGGAAAAACACCACCCCGACGATCAGCAGAATCAGCAGGTAGATACCGTAACTGCCGAGAAATTCCGAGACCGCCAGCATGGCCTGAGTCAGCGCCGGCAGTTCCTGGCCCTGCTTCAGGAAGACCTCAATGATGTCCGGCACCACGTAGGTCAGCAGGAACACCACGATGGCGATGGCCACGACA
>JBPEXK010000305.1:0-6542 GCA_052031745.1 Marinobacter sp.
TCCCGCTGAAGCTTCTTGAGATGACGCTTAACGGCAGCGGCTGCTTTGCGCTTGCGAACAGCGGTCGGCTTCTCGTAGTGCTCACGACGACGTACTTCGGACAGTACACCGGCCTTCTCGCAGGAACGCTTGAAGCGACGCAGTGCTACGTCAAACGGTTCATTCTCTTTCACTTTAACAGCTGGCATTCGGAAATCACCTACCTGATAGATTCGGTTTCAATGTAGTCCGCCTGACCCGCAGTCAGGACGGTTCGATCCCTGGTCAGATTGGCTAAAACTCGACCAGTGCATATTTTAGGGCGGCAATGATAGCGCCTGGGTAATGGCAAGGTCAATGTTTGTTCGATGAAACTGACAGGCGGTTTCGGCTTTCTGCTAAAATGCGCCGATTTACCAACCAGCCAACCCAGGTGGCCCGGATATTATGCTCATTCTCGGTATAGAAACCTCCTGCGATGAAACCGGCGTGGCCCTGTTCGACAGCGAGCGGGGCTTGCTGTCACACGCCCTGTTCAGTCAGATTGACATGCACGCGGATTACGGTGGCGTCGTGCCCGAGCTGGCGTCCCGGGACCATGTCCGCAAACTGCTGCCTTTGTGCGATCAGGTGCTGGCGGATGCCGGGAAGACCCGCGTCGACCTCGAAGGAATTGCCTACACCGCCGGGCCGGGTCTGGTGGGGGCCTTGATGGTGGGCGGCTCGGTTGCTCATTCCCTGGGCTTCGCTCTGGGGATCCCGGTGCTGGGGGTACATCACATGGAAGGCCATCTGCTGGCACCAATGCTGGAGGACAACCCGCCGGCGTTCCCGTTCGTGGCTCTGTTGGTCTCCGGTGGTCACACCCAGCTGGTGCGGGTGGATGGCATTGGTGCCTACGAAATGCTGGGCGAATCGGTGGATGATGCTGCCGGTGAGGCCTTCGATAAGGCCGCCAAGATGCTCGGGCTCGACTATCCCGGCGGGCCCCGGGTGGCGGCCCTGGCCCAGAAGGGGACGCCAGAGCGCTACCGCTTCCCGCGCCCGATGACTGATCGTCCCGGCCTGGATTTCAGTTTCAGCGGCCTTAAGACCTTTACTCTGAACACCGTCAACGCCGCGAGGGATGTCGACGGCCTGGATGAGCAGACCCGTGCCGACATTGCCCTGGCGTTCGAATCCGCGGTGGTCGATACCCTGACCATCAAGTGTCGCCGCGCCCTGGAGCAGACCGGCTGCAAGCGCCTGGTCATTGCCGGCGGGGTCAGCGCCAACAAGCAGCTGCGCGTGAAACTCGAGGCCATGACCCGCAAGTTGCAAGCGGCGGTGTTCTACGCGCGACCGGAATTCTGCACCGACAACGGCGCCATGATCGCCTACGCCGGCGCCCAGCGCATGAAAGCGGGGCAGCGGGACGGCGAGCGGATTGTGGCCGTGCCCCGGTGGCCGATGAATACCCTGCCGGCGATCACCGAGCCCCGCGCCACCGGTTTGGTGGACTGACGGGCCCCAATCTACGGGCGTCATTCCGGGGGCTTCGATAGCAGGCCTTGTTCAAAGACCGGCCTCACGACCCTGGGCTAGCCGGATCAGGTTGTTGCGGTGGCGAACGACGATCAACAGAGCGAGCAGGCCAAACAGGGCCAGAGTGTCTGGCTCGATCAAGGCGCTGATGATCGGGCCGGAGATGATGGCGATCAGCGACGCCAGGGCAGAGATGCGCCAGCGCCAGATCACCAGCAGCCAGATCGCCGCCATCAGCAAGGTGGTGATGGGGGCGAGCGCCAGGCCCGCGCCCAAGGCGGTGGCCACGCCTTTGCCACCCTTGAAACGGTAATACAGCGGGATCATGTGCCCGGTCACCGCGCACAGCGCCACCATGGCCTGGGCCAGAACGGACAGGCCGCTCTGGTACGCGAGCCACACCGGCAGCCAGCCCTTGGCGGCGTCCAACACCAGGGTAAGCAGCGCTGGCGCCCAGCCACCGGTGCGATAGACGTTGGTGGCACCGGGGTTGCCGGAACCCTGAGCGCGCGGATCGGGCAGGTGCCACAGTCGGCACACCGGCAAGGCAAACAGCACCGAGCCGGCCAGATAGGCGGCGGCGCACAGCAGAACGGTCAGAACCGGGTCGCTCGGCAGGGGCATGGTTTGGGCTCGCAGGTAGAGAGGTCTCGAAAGCGGAGACGCCTCAGGGTCTAGTGTGCGAAAATGCCGGCCCACAAATTCGGACCAGCGTAGTCACAGTATCCGTTGGTTGTTTGTTATTCAATCAGCAAAGAGTGGAATACTCCGGGAGTCCCCTTGGCAGACAGTGTGCTTATTGAAGGTCTGGAAGTTGAGACCGTCGTTGGCGTCTACGATTGGGAGCGAAAGGTTGACCAGCGCCTGGTGGTGGACCTGGAGATGGCCTGGGATAACCGGGTGCCGGGCGCCTCGGACGATGTTCGCGACGCCCTGGATTACGCCGCCGTCAGCGAGCGGGTGACCTCCTGCCTGCAGACCCTCAAGCCGCAGTTGCTGGAACATGGCGCCGAGCGGTTGGCCGCCGACTTGCAGGAAGCGTTTGGCATTCGCTGGCTGGCGCTCACCATTCGCAAGCCGGGCGCGGTGCCCGCAGCTCAGTCCGTCGGTGTTCGCATCGAAAGGGGCGCACGCTGATGGCGGATGTGGTTCGGGTTTACATCAGCATTGGCAGTAACGTCGACCGTGAGCGCTACGTCACGGCGGCTCTGAATGCGCTCGCTGACTGGTTTGGTGAGCTGGCTATCTCTCCGGTGTATGAGAGTGAGGCGGTCGGTTTTGACGGCGCGCCCTTCCTGAACCTGGTGGTGGGGGTGACCACCGACTTGCCGGTCGGTACTCTGTCGCGCCGGTTCAAGCAGCTGGAGGCGGATAACGGTCGCCGGCGCGATGTGCCCAAGTTCAGTGCCCGGACCCTGGACCTGGATATCCTGACCTATGGCGACATTGTGGGCCACATCGAGGGGGTCGAACTGCCCCGGGGTGAGATCCTCACCAATGCCTTTGTCCTGAAGCCGCTTGCGGACCTGGCCCCGGGTGCCCTGCATCCGGTCACCGGTCAAAGTTACGGTGAGCTCTGGCGGGAGTATCGTTCGGACCAGCGCCTCTGGCCCGTTGGTTTCTCCTGGCGGGGCCAGGAAATCTCACGTCCGGCCGGCTGACCGGAACAATTCAATCAGGTGGTCGGTCGAGCTGTCGCTGTCTGACTCACCATCGTCCTCGCCCAGCAGTCGCGGCAGGATTCGCTGCCCCAGCTGCTTGCCCAGCTCCACACCCCACTGATCGAACGAATCCACGCCCCAGATTGCGCCCTGCACGAAGGTTCGGTGCTCGTACAGGGCAACCAGTGCACCCACAGATTCCGGAGTTACCTGGTCGAGTATCAAGGTGTTGCTGGGTTTGTTGCCGGTAATCACCTTGTGAGGCGCCAACCGCTCCACGTCCGCCTCGCTTTTGCCTTCCTTAGCCAGTTCGGCCCGCGCTTCGTCCAGGGACTTGCCCGCCATCAGGGCGCGGGTCTGGCTCAGGCAGTTGGCGAACAGGTCGGCGTGGTGAGTCGCCACCGGGTTGTGGGTTTTCAGGGGAATGATGAAGTCGGCCGGAATCAGGCGGGTACCCTGATGGATCAACTGGTGATAGGCGTGCTGACCGTTGGAACCGGTGCCGCCCCAGATTACTGGGCCGCTGTGATAGGCAAGGGGCTCGCCATCTGCCGTCACACCCTTGCCGTTGCTCTCCATGTCCAGTTGCTGCAGATGGTCCGGCAGGCTACGTAGGTACTGGTCATAGGGCAGGATTGCGTGGGTATGGGCGTCCCAGAAGTTGTTGTACCACACCGCTAGCAGTCCCATAACCACCGGCAGGTTTTGGTCCAGCGGCGCGTCCCGGAAATGGCAGTCCATGGCGTGGGCGCCGGCCAGTAGGCGCCGGAAATTGGCCATGCCGACGGTCAGTGCCACCGGCAGCCCGATGGCGGACCAGAGCGAGTATCGCCCGCCGACCCAGTCCCACATCGGGAAGATCTGATCGGAATGGATGCCAAAGGCTTCCGCCCCCGGGCCATTGGCGGTGACCGCCAGGAAGTGCTTGGCCACGGCGTCGTCGTGGCCGTAGTGATCGACCAGCCACTGTCTGGCAACGGCGCCATTTTCCAGGGTTTCCCGGGTGCGGAAGGATTTCGACTGGAGCAGGAACAGGGTGGTCTCGGGGTTAACCTGCCTGAGCACCTCGCTGATGTCCGTGCCATCGATGTTGGCCACGAAGTGGCAGCGCATCCCGCCTTGCCAGTAGGGTTGCAGGGCTTCGGTCACCAGTTTGGGGCCCAGATAGGAGCCGCCAATGCCGATGCTGACCACGTCGGTGAAGGCTTTGCCGCTGTGACCACGACGGGACTGGCCCTGCACGCTGTCGACCAGGATTTCCATCTGGTCGAGGGTGTGCTGGACTTCCGCGACAACATCGATGCCATTCACCTCGATGGAGCCGGTGCCCGGGTCTCTCAGGGCCGTGTGCAGTGCCGGCCGGCCTTCAGTGACATTGACCGGTGCGCCCGAAAGCAAGGCGTCCCGACGTCCACTCAAATCGCAGCGCTGAGCCAGGGCGAGCAGGGCATCCAGGGTCTCGTCGGTGAGACGGTTCTTGGAGAAATCCAGGGCTATCCCGGCGCCTTCAATGAAATAGCGCTTGGCGCGTTCCGGATCTTCAGCAAACAGTTGGGTCATCGGGACCCGTTCCAGGTCCCGTCGGTGCGCCATGAGCGCCTGCCATTCCGGTGTGGAGGTCAGGGGGAATGGGCGTTCAGGCATCAGAACATCCTTTTCTGCAAAGCGTGTGCTGTCTCAGCGGCTAACGGACAGGTTGTCGATCAGTCGGGTCGTGCCCAGGAACGCCGCCACCAACAGGGTGATGTCGGTGTCCTCGGGCGTCGCCGGCTTCAAGGTGTCGCTGTTCACGATGTTGAAGTAGTCCGGGCGCAGACCGGCATCGGCGAGCTTGCTCCGTGCTTCATCCTCAATGGCCGAGAAGTCGGTGCGGCCTTCGGAAACTTTCTGCCCGGCTTCCTGCAGGGTCTGGTAGACCACCGGTGCCACCTTGCGCTCGCTGGCGGTGAGGTAGCCATTGCGCGAGCTCTTGGCCAGACCGTCGCTTTCGCGCACCGTGGGCGCGCCCACGATTTCCACCGGCAGCACCAGGTCCCGGGCCAGTTTGCGAATCACCGCCAACTGCTGCCAGTCTTTTTCGCCAAACACCGCGATGTCCGGCTGAACCATGTTGAACAGCATGGTGACCACGGTTGCCACGCCCTCGAAGTGGCCGGGGCGGCTGGCACCGCAGTGACCGTCGCTAACTTCCGGGACCACCACCTGAGTCTGGCGCGCCAGGCCGTCCGGATAGACCTCGTCCACGCCCGGGGCGAACACCAGGGTGTTGCCGGCGGCCTCCAGTTGTTCCTGGTCCTCGGCCAGGGTGCGCGGGTAGGTTTCCAGGTCTTCACCGGCGCCAAACTGCATGGGGTTCACGAAAATGCTGGTGACTACGACGTCCGCAGCCTCGGTGGCCTTGCGCACCAGGGAGATATGACCTTCGTGCAAATTGCCCATGGTCGGAACCAGGGCAATGGTCTTTCCTTGGCGCCGGTACCCGCGAAGGATGGTGCGTAGTTCTTTCAGGGAATGTACGGTTCTCATGCCTTGAACGTATGCTCCTCGGCCGGGAAAGTGCGCTCGCGCACGGCGGTGACGTACGCGCCGATGGCTTCCTGCACGGAATTGGTCTCAGCCAGGAAGTTCTTCACGAATCGGGGTTTGCGGCCGGTGGTGACACCGAGCATGTCGTGCAGGACCAGCACTTGGCCGTCGGTGTCGGCACCGGCGCCGATGCCAATGACCGGTGCCTTTACCGCCTGGGTGATGCGGGCTGCCAGGGGAGCCGGGACGCATTCCAGCAGGATCAGGTCGGCACCTGCTGCTTCCAGTTCGCAGGCGTGCTCAATCATCATTTCCGCGGCCTTGTCATCGCGCCCCTGCACCTTGTAACCGCCGAACTTGTTGACGAACTGCGGGGTCAATCCCAGGTGCGCGCACACGGGCACGCCCCGTTCGCTCAGGGCCCGGATGGTGTCTTTCATCCAATCGGTGCCTTCGAGTTTGACCAGGTGGGCGCCGGCGCGCATCAACTCGGCGGCGTTTTCCAGTGCCGTCTCCACGGTGCCGTAGGTCATGAACGGCATGTCGGCCATGATCAGGGCGCCGGCGTTGCCGCTGGCTACGCACCGGGTGTGGTACACCATCTGCTCCATGGTGACTGGCAGGGTGCTGTCGTGGCCCTGCAACACCATGCCCAGGGAGTCGCCAATCAGGATGACATCAACGCCGGCTTCGCTTACCAGTTGGGCGAAGGTGGCGTCGTAGGAGGTCAGAACAGAAAAGGCCTCGCCTTTCTCTTTGTATTCCCGAAGGGTATTGATGGTAACAGCCATAAAATCCTTGCCTTGTGGGTGGATGGGCCAAGACCGGGCCGGGGTCTGCCGGCGTTCAGTG
>JBPEXK010000306.1:0-7235 GCA_052031745.1 Marinobacter sp.
GTGCCAAAATCATTGGCGGTACTGCCCACGGCGATCACCAGGGTGTCGTACTTGATGTGCCGCTCCGGTACCACTTCGGCGCCGTCGTCATCGTGGAAGGGTGCGATGATCACTTCCCGGCTGCTCCGGTCCAGGCCGCTCATCCGTCCCAGTTGGAACTCGTAGTGGTGCTTGCGGGCGTGAGCGCGGTAGTTGATCTCGTTGGCGCTGGCATCGAGCGAGCCGGACGCCACTTCGTGCAGCAGCGGTTTCCAGACGTGGGTCAGGCCGGCATCGACCAGGGTCACCCGCGCCTGGCGTTTCTTGCCCAGTTTGTTGCCCAGCCGAGTAACCAGTTCCAGCCCGCCGGCGCCTCCGCCAACCACCACGATGTGATGCAGGTTTTCCATAACAGTCAGCCCTTTAAATGAAGAGAGCCAAGCACTCTCGGGAAAATGCTTGGCTGTCGTCACTGCACCACGGACATCGCAGAGTGGGGACGGCTGGGCTGTCAAATCAGCGAGGCTAGTCTAGCGCGGTGGGTGGCGCCGGGACAATTAGCGGAAGGGGTAGGCTGTCGGGCAGGGCGGACCTGCCCGAGGGCGTCAGTGCCGGGTGCGGTAGGTCTCGAGGATGCGGGCGACGTCATCACCCAGGTCGGCCAGCTCTTCCGGCGCGAGGTTTCGCTCGGCCATCGAGCGGATTGCCACGATCTGGGCCTGCAGCAGCCGCGCCAGCCGATGACAGTCGGTGCTTTCGACCAGCTCGCCCCGGGTTTTGGCGGTTTCCAGGGCCGCGCACAGGGTCTGCTGAATGTCGGCGAGGATGCGGTTGGCCTGCTCCGCCAGCGCGGGATGGGTGTTGCTGGATTCGAGCAGGGTCTTGACGATCATGCAGGCCCGGGACGGTTTCGGCAGGGACTGATCGCCGGACTGGGCGATGCCGCGCAGGTAAGCCTCAAGCCCGTCCAGGATGGAATCTTCCGCTTCCAGATACGCCTTCAGCTCCTGGCTGCCTTGCTTGGCGTAGGCCGCCAGGGCCTCGGAGAACAAGCCATCCTTACTGCCAAAGGTTGCGTAGATACTCCCTGGGCGCATGTCCAGAGCCTGTTCGATCTGCTTCATGGAGCTGCCGTGGTAACCGCGCTGCCAAAACAGCGCAACGGCTTTTTCCAGGGCGGTTTGACGATCATAGCGGGCGTGCCGAGCCATAACTCCGATCCGTTTCAGGGGTAAATATCAAGTTGAACAATTGCTCAATTATAGCTTGAACGATCATTCAATAACAGGTACGGTTAGATCGTTGTTGAGCAACCACTCAAAAAGGAGCGTGATATGACCGACTTTACTCTGCACGACATCGATTCCGCACCGGAGAAGTCCAAGCCGCTGCTGGAGAACTCGCAAAAGGCGTTTGGAATGATTCCGTCCCTGCACGCGGTAATGGCCGAGGCGCCGGGCGCTCTGGCAGGCTACCAAAAGCTGCATGAGCTGGTGCTGGACAGCAGTTTCGATAACGACGAGACCACCGTGGTCTGGCAGTCGATCAACGTGGAGCACGCCTGCCACTACTGCGTGCCGGCCCACACCGGGATTGCCAAGAGCATGAACGTGTCCGACGACATTATTAACGCGCTGCGCGACGAAACCCCGCTGCCGAACGACAAGCTGGAAGCGCTGCGCACGTTTACTCTGGCGGTGACCCGCAAGCGTGGCGAGGTCAACAGCGAAGACCTGAACGCGTTTTACCAGGCCGGGTATGAGCGTCGGCACGTGCTGGAAGTAATCCTGGTCCTGTCGCAAAAGGTGATGAGCAACTACATCAACCACATTGCGGACACGCCCATCGACGAGCCGTTCAAAAAGTTCGCCTGGGAAAAAGCCAAGTAAGTTCCCGCTGATCATGGGGATGCGGGTCGAGCCCGCATCCCTTTTCCAGCACCCCCATTGCCCGCCTTCCCCCTACCCAATCTGCTACTGTTCCAGATACAGGCATGCGACTGCCTGCGACGACCAGTGAGGCATCTATGAACATAGCGGTTTTCTGCGGCTCCCGTTCCGGCTCAGTGCCCGGGTTTGCGGACAAGGCCCGTGAGCTTGGCGCCTATCTGGGCCAACAGGGCATTGGCGTGGTGTTTGGCGGCGGCCACGTCGGCCTGATGGGGGTTGTCGCCGACTCGGTGCTGGCCGAGGGCGGCCAGGTGTACGGGGTGATTCCCGAGCATCTGCGCGACCGGGAACTGGCCCATCCCGGCCTGACCGACCTGTTTGTCGTCGCCGACATGCACGAGCGCAAAGCCAAGATGGCCGAGCTGGCGGACGGCTTTGTGGCCCTGCCCGGCGGCATCGGAACCCTGGAGGAAATTTTCGAGGCCTGGACCTGGGGCCAGCTCGGCTTTCATCACAAGCCCTGCGCCCTGTACAACGTCGACGGCTTTTTTGACCCGCTGTTGGAAATGGTTCGCCGCATGGAAACGGTGGGGTTCCTGCAACAGGAATACATCGACATGCTGGTGCTGGCGGACAGCCCGCAACAACTGGTGGACGAATTCCGTCGCTACCAGCCGCCGCATGAGAAATGGCGCTGAAGGGCTATTTCTCCTCGTCCCGGGCCTCTTCCAGCTGCTTCAGTTTCTCGTGCAGCAGGGCCTCCAGCTTGATCAGTTTCTCCCGATTCTTCTCGTTCGGCCGGTTGGTGTACAGGCTGACGTAGGTTTCCGTGACCTCACTCAGGATCGGGTGCAGTTTTTTGTACTCTTCGTCTGGCATGGTTCATGCCCTCCCGTCTCGGGCTCGTTATGTACAACTATGGATCATCCTGGTCATTGATCAAGAAATGACCGGTTAGATCGGGCGCACCCTCGCCATCAGCTTGCGCCACGCGATGGGCAGGCGCTGCTCCAGGGCGACCAGCGACGGGTCCCGACTGTGCAGGGCCTCGAACGGCGCCTTGCTGGCGAAAACCACGGTGTTGTTGGTCTTGCTCTGAAACACCAGCAGCCGGGCGAAGCGTTGGCGCAGCTGCCGGAAACAGGCGCTGTCCGGGTCCGGGGGACGATGGTAGTTGAGCGCCAGCCAACCGGCGCCGGTCAGTACCCGGCTGCATTGATCGATGAACAGGCGCTGGGCCTGGGCCGGGCTCATGCGGTCGGCGCTGTACAGGTCGGCCAGGATCAGGTCGGTGCTGGCCTCGGGAAGTTTCAAAAGTGTGTCCCGGGCGTCGGCCACGGTCACCGACAGCCGGTGACTGTCGGGCAGACCGAAATAGGCGCGAGACACCTCGACCACGGCCGAGCGCAACTCCACTGCGTGAATGTGACACTGCGGGAACAGATGATGGAAGGCGCTGGCCATGACCCCGCCGCCCAGCCCCAGAATGGTCACGTGCGCGGGCTGGATGAAGGCCGCCGGCAGCATCATGGCGCGGTTGTACTCGTGCACGGGCAGGTAGGGCCGGCGCCGGTCAATCTTGCTTTGCTCGAATGCCGAATCGAAGGTCAGTACCCGGTGCTTGCGATAGTCGACCACCAGAATGTTGCCCAGGCGGTCCTGGCTCTGGTGGATGATCTCGCCCCGATTGAGCATGGCAATCAGCGGTTCAGGCTGGCGAGGGCCGTCTGGGCACCGGCGGAGCGGGCGAGGTCGAGGGCGGTGGCGCCCTGGGCGTCCTGCAGACTGGCATCGGCGCCTGCCGCCAACAAGGCCTGCACCAGGTCGGCCAGATCCTGCTCGGCGGCGTGCATCAGCGGGGTGCGGCCCTGATTATCCGCCAGGTTCGGATTGGCGCCCTGATCCAGTAGCATTTGCACGGTTTTCGGGTGGTTATTGGCGGTCGCCAGGAGCAGCAGGGTCTCGCCCGCGCTGGTCCGCAGATCCACCGGTACCCCTGCGCCCAGCAGCGGCACCAGCATGCCGGCGGCGCCGTTGCGGGCCAGCTCGAACAGGCCCTGGGCAAAGGCGACGGCGTCTTCGTCTTTCTGGTTGTCGGGGGACTGGGGCTGGCCGGGGTGCTGTTTGGTCATGATGGCTTCTCAGTTAGGTCAGTAAATTTGACGGTCTGGACAGGAAGGCAACTGCATTGCTACAACCGATGTATCACCCACGTATGATTGAACAGGCCGGCTTCTGACACAACGTCTGGAAAACCGGTACACGATTCAAAGGAGGACAGGTCGTGAAACTTAAGGTACATGGCATCGAGGAAGGGCAACCGATTCCGGAGAAGTTTGCGTTTGGTGTGTACAGCGAAGCCGACCACATGAGCTTTGGCCCCAACCGTAACCCCGAAACCAGCTGGGAGGAGGCGCCGGAAGGCACCAAGAGCTTCGTGGTGATGATGTTCGATCCGGATGTGCCCAGCGTTGCGGATGACGTCAATCAGGAGGGCAAGACCGTGTCCAAGGACCTGCCCCGGGTGGATTTCTTCCACTGGCTGCTGGTGGACGTGCCGGCCAGCACCGGCCGGATTCCCGAGGGCGAGGACAGTGACGGGGTGATGCCCAAGGGCAAGGCGCCCGGCCCCGGCCCGATCGGCATCCGCGGGGTCAACAGCTACACCCAGTTCCTGGCCGGCAATCCGGACATGGCCGGCACCTATGCGGGCTACGACGGCCCCTGCCCGCCCTGGAACGACGAGATCATCCATCACTACCACTTCGAGGTGCACGCGCTCGATGTTGAGAGCCTGGGCCTGAATGGTGAGTTCGATGGCAACGCCGTGCGTGAAGCCATGGCCGGCCATGTCCTGGCCAGCGCCCGCGTGACCGGCACCTATACCCTCAACCCGGCACTGCGCTAACCGGTCATCGAAGTGTCGTAAGCCTGTCACCCTGCCGTCATCCGTCCGTGTGAGCATGTCTTTCACCGGGCGGAGCGAAGGCAGGAGGCACCATGCGAGACTACCGCAGCGTTTTCATTTCCGATGTGCACTTGGGCACCGCAGATTGCCAGGCGGACTATCTGCTGGATTTTCTCCATCAGGTGCGGTGCGAAACCCTGTACCTGGTCGGCGACATCGTCGACCTGATCGCGATGCAGAAACGGGTGCACCTGCCGCCGGAGCACCAGGCCATTGTGCAGCGGCTGATGACACTGGCCGCCTCCGGCACCCGGGTGGTGTACGTGCCCGGTAATCACGACGAGTTTTTCCGCAAGTTCTGCGGCCAGACCATCGCCGGCATCGAACTCAAGCACAAGGTGGTGCACACCACCGCCGATGGCCGCCGATTCATGGTCTGCCACGGCGACCAGTTTGATCAGGTGGTGCGGTGCAGCCCCCTGATGCTGTTGGTGGGGGATCGGGCCCATGGTCTGCTACTGCGGCTGAATCGCTGGCTGAACGGGGTTCGGCGCCTGCAGGGCAAACCCTACTGGTCACTTGCGGCCTGGGTGAAAAGCCGCATCGGCAGGGCCCGAACCTTCATCCGCCGATTCGAACTGGCGGCGTTGACCGTGGCCGAGAAGGGCCACTATGACGGCTTCATCTGCGGCCACATCCACTCTGCCGGTTTTTTGCGCGGCGACCAGGGGCTGTACTGCAACGACGGCGACTGGGTCGAGCATTGCACCGCGCTGGTGGAACAGGCGGACGGTCAGTTGCAGCTGCTGCACTGGTCGGAATCGCCGGTGGTGCTGGCGACCGAGCCGGAGGCGCCCCAGCCGGAACTGCGTGGCGATCTGCGCCCGGTGCTCGACAAGGTGCCGACCGCCTTTGTCGAGCAGATTAATCGCCTGGCGAGCTAGGCCGACGCCGGATACACAAGACTGTGCGCTTCGGCCAGGATGGGTAAACTGGGTGGATGAACCCTTCGCCCTGGTTGTTTCGCCTGTCGTTCTTACTGATTGTCCTGCTGGTCATGGCCGCGGCCTGGCTGGTGTTGCGGCAGCTGGGCATGCCCGCCAGCCTGTCCCCGGACGCCCTGTCGTCCTGGCTTGGCGGGCAAGGCGGGCTCGGCTTGGTATTACTGATGCTGATGATGATCCTGGCAGTGGTGATCGGCCCGATTCCGACCCTGCCGATCAGCGCCACCGCCGGCCTGGTCTATGGCCCGGTTAACGGCACCCTGGTGGCCGTCGCCGGTGCCCTGGCCGGCGCCATCATCGCGTTTCTGTTGGCCCGGGTGCTCGGGCGTGAGTGGGTGCAGCGCAAGCTGGCCGCCAACCCGCTGTTTTCCGCCCAAGGCTCCCAGCGTTTTCTGTTCATCGCCGTGGCCCTGACCCGTCTGATTCCGCTGTTCTCCTTTGCCCTGATCAGCTACGCCGCAGGCGTAACCGCCATCGCCCTCTGGCGCTATGCCCTGGCCACCACCCTGGGCATGTTGCCGATGACCTTCGTGTTTGCCGGACTGGGCCACAATTTCGAGCTCAATCCCACTCTCACCGTAGTGGCCGCGGTCCTGATCCTGCTGGCTATGGCGGCTTTGCCGGTGTACCTGAGCCGGCATCCCGGCTCCCGCCTGGGGCGCTGGCTGCAGCTAAACGATAAGGGCGCTGACGGAAACCTTTCCGGTCGTTGACCAGTCACACCTCCTGACAACACAAATGCTGGACCAAAAATGCAGGTTTTCGGTCCCAGGCCCGGCGGCGCGGCAATCCATCCGGAAGGCCCGGCGTATGTTTCGGGTGTTTTGGTTTTAATCTAAGTGCAGGGGGAACAACCATGAACCGCATCCTGTTTTTCGTTTTGCTGCTGGCGGGGTCTCTGGCCCATGCCGCCAACCCGCCCTCGGCGCTGGTCGATGCCGGCTGGCTGGCCCAGAACCTGGGCCAGGAGCAGCTGGTGGTGCTGGACGTCCGCTCCGGCATCGACAACGGCGGTGATCGCAGCAGTTTCCAGCAGGCGCACATTCCCGGCGCCCGCTACAGCAGCTACACCGGTGATGGCTGGCGCGAAAACCGCGACGGCGTGCAGGGCGTGTTGCCGCCGGTGGCCAGCCTGGAGCGGCTGATTGGCAGCCTCGGCATTGGCAACGACGACACCGTGGTGATCGTGCCCGCGGGCACCGGCCCGACCGACTTCGGCAGCGCCGCCCGGGTCTACTGGACCTTCCGGGTGCTGGGGCATGACCAGGTGGCGATCCTGAACGGCGGCTTTGCCGGCTGGCGCGCTGCTGGCTACGACGTGGCCAGTGGCGCAGCGGCGGAGTACGAACTGGCGAAGTTTACCGGCACTCTGCAGCCGGATTTGATCGCCACCCTGGAGGAGGTCGAGCAGGCCCGGGAGTCCCAGGCCCAGCTGGTGGATGCCCGCCCGGCCGA
>JBPEXK010000307.1:0-3965 GCA_052031745.1 Marinobacter sp.
AAGAGTCGGTCCCTGCCGGGGAATGGCCTGGGGCTGAGTCTGGTGAGTGCGGTGGCCGAGATCCACCAGGGCCGCATCGTCCTCAGCGATACCTATCCGGGCGAGGCGGCGCCGGGCCTGACGGTGTCCGTGTTCATGCCGGCCTTCACCGGCGTGCAGAAGCGCATCAAGGCGACGCAGGCGGAGCTGCCGTCGTCGGGCGGCGGAGACGACACCCGCAGCCCGACGGAAACCAGCGATGCCTGAGTTTACTGGCTGGCGCGGAACCGGTTAACGCGCGCCAGAACCGGGCCGACCAGGGCGTCGGCGCGGCTTTCCAGGGCGTGGCCCAGGCGCTCAAGCTGGGACCGGCGGCGGTACACCTTGGCCTGCACGCTGTCCCATTCCCCTTCCAGGTATTTTTGCTCGGCCATCAGGTAGGCCGCGATGTTGTGGCGGTTGACCTTGCCGGTAATGCCCAGCTGGTCCAGGCGGTAACCAACCGTATCGATGCCCTCAAGGGCAATGTTCAGCAGCTTCTGGGTGTTCATAAGACGGGCTCCATGGCCAAAGTCGTGAATGGAATCTGGCCAAAAAACTAGTGCGAATGCCTAGAGTGTGCAACCTAATTTCGAGTCGTTGGGCGAGTGAAAAGCCTGTCCGAAAGGTAATTTTCCGGCCACGGCCGTGTAACCCGGTCTGTGCATAATGGAAACTGTAGTTATTGAAGCAGGTTGCCACCGCGATCTGCTTCTCCCTCCAGCACAGCGCTAGCCTTAGCCCCGTTTTTGCGGGGCTTTTTTCGTTCAGGCCTGCCCGCCCTCGTACCAGATCCGTTCGATGTACCAGGTTTTTTCGGCAACCGGGGTGCGCACCAGCACTTCCTCGCCGGGCTCCTTCTTCAGGCACGCCCGGGCGATGGGTGCGTCGATGGAGACGCAGTCCTTGCGTTCGTAGATTTCGTCCGGCCCGACAATCCGGAAAGTCAGCTCGGTGTCGTCCTCGTCCACCAGGGTGACCCAGGCGCCGAAAAACACCCGACCCTCCTGGCTTTCGGCGTAGTCGACAATGCGCACGCTTTCCAGACGCTTGCGCAGGTAGCGGACCCGACGGTCGATTTCCCGCAGGCGCTTCTTGTTGTACTGGTAATCCGCGTTTTCCGAACGGTCCCCGAGGCTGGCGGCCCAGGTAACCTTGCGGGTGACTTCCGGGCGCTCGGTGCGCCAGAGAAAATCCAGCTCCTGTTGCAGCTGGTCGAAACCTTCACGGGTGATCAGATTGGTTTTCATAAAATGGGAGCGTTTCCAAAGCAATGTGGCGCCATCTTGATATAGAATCCCAGAACAGGCCGAGTTCCGCCAGCGCAGACAACCCCAGACACATTGATTTACGATCTGGTTATTGACGCGACAGTAGGCAATGCTAACCTTCGGCTTAAGACAATCTGCTAAGGGCTCGCGCAGATTCGCAAACCGGCGCGCTTTTTCAGGTGTGATAACGTCAACACTCCGGGCTGGCTTACCGGGCGCATGTCAGAATCCGCTCTCAGTGGTAAGAGTTCGAAACTATGGATGGCCGGGGGTTACCCTTAGGTGTTTTTGAAATTCCTCATCGCATTGGTGCTGTGGTCAGCGATCGGATCTTCCAATGCGTCTGTGCGCTCGGAGTACGAGGTCAAGGCGGCCTTCCTGTACAACTTTACGCGCTTCATCACCTGGTCCGAGCCGGTCGCTGACGCCGAGGATCTGAAGATCTGCGTCTTCGGTCGCGATCCGTTCGGCGATGTCCTGCAGCAGCTCGATGGCCGCATGTCCCAGGGCAAGGCGCTGACCCTGGCCTATCCCCAAACCCTCGTCGACGCCGAGAACTGCCAGGTGCTGTTCGTGGGCAGTGCCAAGAGCCGGGATCTGCCGTCCATCACCCGCTACGCCGAAGAGCGTCGAATGCTCACCATCAGTGAGATCCCCGAGTTTGTCGACGAGGGCGGCATCATCGGTTACGTGAAGGAAGGCAACGTGATCCGGTTCGAGATCAATCTGCAGGCCGCCCAGCGCGCGGGGCTGCAGATCAACTCCCGGTTGCTGGAGCTGGCCTTGAGGGTGATCCGATGAGCAATCGCTGGCGTTGGCAATACTGGCCCCTGAAAACCAAGCTCGTCTTTTTGACCCTCTCAATCAGCACCCTGGGCATCCTGCTGGTGTGCACCAGTCTGATCGTGGTGGAAAACCGCACCTACGAGGAGCAGCTGGAGTCGGAGTTGATGGTGATCTCCGGCATCCTGGCGGAACAGTCGGCCGCGGCCCTGCTGTTCGAAGACAGCCAGCAGCTCGCCACCATCATCTCGAGTCTGCGCAAGATCGAAACCATCGAACAGGTCTGCGTGTACAACACGGCGGGCGATGTCATGGCGGAGCTGAACAGTGCCACCAGTGCCACCTGTCCCAATCTGGCAACCCCGCCTGAAGTCGGGTTTGTCGGCGATTACTACCGCCTGCTGGAGCCGGTGACCCTGGACGGCGACACCGTGGGCCAGTTGTACCTCATGTCCCGACTGGAAGTGCTGCGGGAGCACATCCGCACCTTCATTCTCATGGCCTTTACCATCGGCCTGACCATCCAGGTGGCCCTGGTCTGGGTGGCGTTCCGGCTCCAGCGCCTGGTGTCCGAGCCGATTTCCGAACTGTCGTCCGCGGCCGAACAGATTGCCGTCAACCACGACTATTCCATCCGGGTGCCGGTCTATGGCAAGGACGAACTGGGTCGACTGGGCAACGCCTTCAACGAAATGATCGGCACCATCGAGCACCAGAACCGGAAAATCCTGGCCAGTCGCGATGAGCTGGAACGCACCGTTGCGGACCGAACCTCGGAGCTGAGCCTGGCCAACCGGGAGCTGGAAGCGTTCAGCTTTTCCGTCTCCCACGACCTGCGCCAGCCCCTTCGCGCCATCGAGGGCTTTGGTCAGGCCCTGGAGGAGGATTGCCGGGGCCAGCTGAACGACACCGGGCTGGATTACCTGTCGAGAATTCGCGCCGCCACCGTCCGGATGGGTGGCCTGATTGACGGCCTGCTGGTGCTGTCCCGGGTCAGTCGTCAGGCCATGGAAATCCAGAAACACGACTTAAGCGCCATCCTTGAGGAAATTGTCGAGGAGCTCCGCGCCACCAGTGACGATCGGCCCACCGAGGTGACCATCCAGCCGGGTATTGAGGTGGTCGGCGATGGCCGGATGTTGCGCATCGCCTTCCAGAACTTGTTGGCGAATGCCTGGAAGTACTCCTCCAAGGCCGACATACGCAAGATCGATGTGTCAGCCTGTGAATCCCACGGCAGTATTACCGTGGCCATTCGCGACAATGGGGTGGGCTTCGACATGAAATATGTGGACAAGTTGTTCGTCGCCTTCAATCGCCTGCACACGCCCGCGGAGTTCAGTGGTACCGGGCTCGGGCTGGCGACCGTGGACCGTGTGGTCCGCCGGCATTTCGGCGAGGTCTACGCCGAATCGTCAGTCGACAAGGGCGCGTGCTTCTATGTAAAGTTCCCGGCCTCCGTGCAGAAGTAGAGGCCAGGGCTCTGGCGCGCTGCCGGCCAGTAAAATCAGGGCTATCCTGAGAGGGAAACCCCGCAATCGGGCAGTGAAAGGGATGTGGAGCGTTTATGGGAATGGAACACTATTCGATTCTGGTGGTTGAGGATAACCCGGACGATCAGATTCTGACGATGCGTGCGCTCCGGAACGCGAGCCCCGATAGCACCATCATCCTGAAAGAGGATGGCCAGGCTGCACTGGACTTCCTGTTTGGCAATGACGCCAGCCCCCGCTCTGCGCAACTGGATTCCCTGGGTGTGATCCTCCTGGATTTCAAACTGCCGAAGGTGACCGGGCTCGAGGTCCTGCGCCGCATTCGGTCCTGCCCCGATACCGACTGGCTGCCGGTGGTGATGGTGACCTCCTCGGACGAACCCCAGGAATTGCGAGAGGC
>JBPEXK010000308.1:0-3372 GCA_052031745.1 Marinobacter sp.
ACGATCTGGGTGCGAACGCCGGCAGCCCTCAGCCCATAAGGGGCGCTCATTTCCGAAGCGGGTCCATCGCTGGCAACAACATGACCGGCGGAGCGGAACCCCCGCTCTTCGAAAGCATCCCGCCACGTATTGAGCAGCTCTGTCGCACCCCGGCACTGGAAATACTGCGACAGGCCGGCCACGTCGGTTTCGAGGGGAACGACATCCACTATTCCCCAGCTATCGAGGCGGGCCTGGGCGACGGTATCGAGAATGGTGCGGAGTTGAGAGGGGGATGTCCGGGAGCCAACGTCGAGCAAACAGTTCGCGTGAACCCGCATCCCGCCGAACTCTCGGAGCAGCTTGAAAAGTGCATCGCGGGTCGTTTCGTGATCGATGCCCGTAAGAACCACGAAGCAGGGGCGCGCGTTTGCAGGTGTATCCGCGATCGCCGCACTCAGGGACGTCGTGACGGCGGCCGATGACGACAAGAGAAACTGGCGACGATTCATGCAGTCTGCATCTCACTTTCAGTGGGCCCGGGGAAGCTCTTCCGCCTGTCCCGCCCCCATTGCGCAAGGCTTCCGGTCAAGGCGCGCCACAAGGCCGCATAGACGAAGCAATAAAGCGCGGGCCGATAGAAAATCCGCTGCAGAGGGAACAGAAGCCCAATAAACCACGGCGCGTCAGGGTCGTCCCGAATGGCCCACAAGGTGGTCGCAAGCTCGAGTAGCGGCGGCAGCACATAGGCAAACAGGATCAACCAGGGAAAATCACCGACGGTCGATACTTGGCCGCTGAACCATGCGACCAGATTATAAAGCAGGAAGGCATCGACGAGCGGCGCGAGCAACGGGAACAGATAGCCGGTCACCCAAAGATCCGGTATCGCGAGACACCCGAGGGAGCTGCTCTCACGTATCGCGCCGCGATGCTTCCAGGTGGCCTGGAGTGTACCGAGCGTCCAGCGCAGTCGTTGCGCGGCTAGACTTCTCAGGTCGCCGGGGGCCGTGGTGACGGCGCGCGCCTGGGGTTCGTACCGGACGTCGTACCCAAGACGGCGAATAGCCATTGTCAGGTCCGCGTCTTCTGCGAGAGTTTCCGCGGAGTAGATCCCGGCTTCGAGTGCCGCGGTAACACGCCACGCACCGAGGGCGCCTGGCACCACTGTGATGCAGCCCCAAGCATCCTTTGCCTTACGCTCGAAGGCCTGCGCAACCGTGTACTCCAATGACTGAAGCTGGGTCAGTAGACGGGATCGATTGGCTACCATAACCTTCCCTGCCACTGCGCCTACCGCAGGGTCTTCGAACTCTTTGACCAAAAGGCGGATGGCGTCAGGCGCCACCCGAGAATCCGCGTCGATGCAGACCGCAACATCGGCTTCAGTTTCGTAGAGGGCCCGGTTCAAGGCGCTGGCCTTTCCCGCATTGCGCTGTCGGATAAGACGCACCCGAGGGTCATGCTTGTAGCGCCTCACGATACGGGCCGTTCCATCCGTCGATCCATCATCTACTACGATAACCTGGAGGCCAGAAACGTCGCTAGCCAGAACGGACTCGAGACAGGGACCTATCCCGTTTGCTTCGTTGAATGCGGGCACGATGACCGCGACGTCCAGATCGGATCTTACGCGGCTTGCCGTTACCGATCTGCGCCAGCGAAGGGCGGAGACCAGGAAAAAGACCGACCTGGCTGAACCGACCACGACCACGAACCAGAACAGCCAAGTGACGAAGTCTCCCGCGCCATAGAGCGCCTCGAATGAGGCCCAGTGAAACGCGGCGCGTGTCTGCGGCACCTCCGGCATGGTTTGGTCGCGCGATAGGCCAACCAAACTGCCCATCGCGGTAAAGGTGTACCCCTCTGCCTTGAGTTTGGGGATGATCTGCCTGACCGCCTCGATCGTTTCGGCTTGATCGCCCCCGCCATCATGGAACAGCACGACCGAGCCGCGGCCTTCGTAGATACGATCCAGAACGGCCGATGCAACGCGATCTGACGTGAGCCCCTCCCAGTCGTGCGATGAGATGTCCATGCCGGCCACCAGGTGGCCTGCCCGCGACGCCCGGCGAAGCGAAGCCACTTCCTCTCTGGTAGCTGGACCACCCGTCCGCATGTAAGGCTCCCGATATAGCACAGCCGCGCGCCCTGAAGCCCCGGCGATCGCCATGGCCGCTGCATTCAGCTCGGACCGCGTTCTTACAGGGCCGGCGGTTTTCATGTCGGGATGCGAAAAGGTGTGGGAGCCAATCTCATGGCCCTCGGCAACGATGCGGCGCACCAAATCAGGATAGCGCGCTGCATTCTCTCCCAGCAGGAAGAAGGTGGCTTGAACGCCCTGATCTTTCAGGACGTCGAGAAGTTCAGTCGTATAGTCCGGATGCGGCCCGTCATCGAAGGTAAGAGCCACTTGCCCGGCGGGCGCGGCCCCATAAAGGGTTACGGTCTCGGCTGTGGCTAGGCGTTCGTAATGCACGCTCCTGATGGCACCCGAGTCACCATCTCTCGCGATACGCCGCTCTCCAACCCTCGGGCCGGGCCCGGGGGCGACGAAGGGACCTTCTCCTTCTCGGACGATGAGGTGGGGGAAGTAGAACCTTTCGAGTTGCCGCCCGGCCGCGCCATTCAGAAGCGACCAAACCCCTGGGTCTTCCCCGCCGACACCCCATATGGCCACCCGGGCATGACCGGCAGCGTTCAACGCGCTTAATGCAGCGGCGGCACTGCCCACGTCGTGCAGCCAGTATCGCGTCGTGCCGACCTGCGGGTCGAAGGCAATGCCATAGCTGTTAAGGCTATTCGAATCCCATTCAACCTTTCCGGCTGCCTTGCTGATCTTGGTAAGAGCTTCCTGAAAAGAGAGGGAAACCGGCTGAGGATTGCCCTGCTCCCAGGCCACCGCGCCGGTCCCGAGCGCGAGAACCAAACGCTCGGTTGGCACCGATGCGCTAACGCGCTCAACCTGTTTTCTGACAGTCTCTTCCGGAGCGAGTGGCGAAGGAAGAGATCCTCGCCACGGTTCCGCGAAGAGTTTCGCGACGATCAGATCGAGGTGCTCTGCTGCTGCCTTAAGAACCGGCTCCTGCGCGTCTGCGTGGAGGACAGCGCAACTTTGAAGCCCATGGCGCTTCAAGGTCGAGGCCCATTCGCGTAGGATGTCGCTCGCGGCATCTTGAGCGTTTTGCATATCCCAAGAGAGCTCAAGGCACATGCCGGTGAGCGCAAGCTCGCTGTACTGTCGCGTCGCCAGTTCGACCAATTCAGCCGCCAAGCCAGGATCTCGCGCGAAATGCGTACCGACGGTTTCCGTCAAAACGATCCGGCCCAACAATCTTGCGCTTTGATCCGGAGAGCCATGCTCGGAAGCGGAACTGCCTTCGACCATCGCCC
>JBPEXK010000309.1:0-1217 GCA_052031745.1 Marinobacter sp.
GGCGATCAGAATTTTGCTGAACATATCAGTTGCTCTCCGGAATCCAGTTGGCGCGACGCTTGTTCAGGAAGGCGCTCAAGCCTTCCTGGCCTTCTTCTCCGACACGGATATCGGCAATGCGGTGGGCGGTGTCGTCGATCACGGCGTCGTCGATCGGCTTGTGGCTGACTGCAAACACCAGGTCCTTGGCGGCAGTCATGGCCTCGGGACCGTTTTGCGCCAGTTGCTGGATCAGCTTGTCGCAGCGTGCGTTCATCGCCTCCACATCGTCACAGACCATGTGTACCAGGCCGTAGTGCTCTGCCTGCCGGGCGGTGAACACCTCGGCAGAAATGAAGTAGCGACGGGCCTGGCGCTCGCCGATGGCGCGCACCACGTAGGGACTGATCACCGCCGGAATCAGGCCCAGTTTGACCTCGCTCAGGCAGAAGCTGGATTTCTCAGTGGCGATGACGATGTCGCAGCAGGCGGCAAGACCTACCGCGCCACCGAAAGCTGCACCCTGAACCAGGCCGATCACCGGCTTGGACAGGTGGTTGAGCACATTCATCAGCCGCGCCAGTTCCCGGGAATCGTCCAGGTTTTCCTGGCGGCTGTTGTCGGCCATGCGCCGCATCCAGCCCAGGTCGGCGCCGGCGGAGAAGTGCTTGCCCTCGGAGCGTAGCACCACCACCTTGGTGGCCGGGTCGTCGTTGACTTGGTTCAGGGCAGTGATCAGTTGTTGGATGATCACGTCGTCAAAGGCGTTGCGTTTGTCCGGGCGGTTCAGCACCACTTCGGTAACGCCTTCGGCGCGTTGTTGGGTGATGACCGCGGTTTCTTGTTCTGTCATGTCGGGTCTCCTGATTACATGCGGAACACGCCAAAGCGTGTCGGCTTCGCAGGTCGGTTCAGGGTGGCGGACAGGCTGAGGGCGACCACCTCGCGGGTCTGGGCCGGGTCGATCACGCCGTCGTCCCACAGGCGGGCGCTGGCGTAATAGGGGTGGCCCTGTTCCTCGTACTTGTCGATGACCGGTTGCTTGAACTCGGCCTCTTCCGCCTCGCTCCACTCCTGGCCTTTGCGTTCCATGCCCTCGCGCTTGACCTGGGCCAGGACGCCGGCGGCCTGTTCGCCGCCCATGACCGAGATGCGGGCGTTCGGCCACATCCACAGGAAGTCCGGGCTGTAGGCGCGGCCACACATGCCGTAGTTGCCGGCGCCAAAAGAGCCGCCGA
>JBPEXK010000030.1:0-7726 GCA_052031745.1 Marinobacter sp.
TGTGATCGTGAGCGCGAGACGCTGGTGGCCCGGGTGGTGGACACCGGCATCGGCATGAAACCGGAACAGCTCGACCGTCTGTTCGATCCTTTCGCCCAGGGCAGCGCTGCCATTTCCCGGCAGTACGGCGGCACCGGCCTGGGGCTGAGCATCTCCCGCCGGCTGGCGGAGATGCTGGGCGGCGATATCAAGGTACACAGCACTTACGGCGAAGGCAGCGAATTTGAGCTGAGCATTCGCACCGGCACCTTGGACCAGGTGCATTTCCTGCGTGACGCTTCGGAGCTGAGCCAGCGCCGGCGGGACATCCCCATGGTGATGGCGCCGAAACTGGTGGGCCGGATCCTGTGCGCGGAAGACAACGAAACCAATCGTCGCCTGGTGTCGCTGCTGGTGGCTCGCACTGGTGCCGAACTGGTGCACGCGGTCAATGGCGCGGAAGCCCTGGAGCTGGCCCTGCGGGATTATTTTGACCTGATCCTGATGGACATCCAGATGCCGGTGATGAATGGTCGGGACGCCACCGCCGCGCTGCGGGAGGCGGGCGTGAACACGCCGGTGATCGCCCTGACCGCCAACGTCATGGCCGAGGACATTGCCGATTACCGGCTGGCCGGCTGCAACGAGCATCTGGCCAAACCGATCGACAAGCAGCGGTTTTACGAGACCCTGGCACGCTACCTGGAACTGCGGCCAGATCCGGTGGACGAGCCGGAGCGGGCGTTCCGAGGCCGGGTGCTGGTGGCGGAAGACAATGAGGATAACCGGCGGCTGGTGGAGCGGATGCTGAAACGCCAGGGCCTGGAGGTTCTGGCGGTGGCCAGTGGCGAGGACGCGGTGCGGCGGGCCCTGGCCGAGTCCATTCACCTGGTGCTCATGGACAGCCACATGCCCGGCATGGACGGCGTCGCTGCCACCCGGCTGTTGCGCCAGACCGGGTTTCGGCGCCCGATTATTGCCTTTACCGCGGGCGATCAGAAGGAAAACGACGCCCTGCTCGATGCCGGCTGCGACGACGTGCTCAACAAGCCCATCGACCACCTGCGCGTGCAGGCCCTGCTGGAGCGGTTCTTGAGGCCCCAGACCGGGCACGCCCCGGATCTGATCCACGACGAGGACATCGAGCGTTTGGTGCCCCAGTTCCTGGCCAGCCTGGCCGACCGCCAGCGCCGGATGGAAACCGCCTGTGCGACCAAGGATTTGGCGACCCTGAAATCCGAGGCACACCAGATCAAGGGCACGGCCGGAGCCATGGGTTACCCCCAAATGACCCTGCAAGCAGGCCGGGTCGAGGCCCTGGCCAAGGCTGATGCACCAGATTGGGAGCGGCTTCGCGGCGAGCTCGACACTCTGGTTGGCATGATAGAGCACGCCTGCTCGGCGTCGGACCATTCGCTACGATCACAACTATCAGAACAATGACAGGAACCACCCAATGAGAGACCGCCAGCCCCGAAGCGAACAGTTTACCCTGAGCATGATGTACGGCACCTACGCCGACATTCTGTTTGTGCTCTTTCCTTTCCTGGTGATTGGCATGCAGCGGCTGTGGGAAGGCCGCCTGTATGAAACCCTGATGCGACCGGACCTGAGCATCGCCGCCGCAATCCTGGCCGGGCTGGCGATCGGCAAGTTCGTGCTGGGGCTGGTTACCAACCAGGACCTGGGGCGCTACAAGGAGCGTATCGTATTCTTCATCGCCCTGACCCTGTTTGCCGTTTTGGGGCCGGCCATCATCCTCATTCTCAGCATCCTGAGCAGCAACCAGGTGCCCGGGTTTGTCGCCTTTGTACAGCCGATCATCCTGATTATTGCCATCTCGCTCTATTCCACCGCGGTGAGCATTGCCAACATCCTGACCCGCTTTGGCACCGGCGACGCGGAGACCGAGTCCGACCAGGATGAGCTGGAGCCGGGCCAGACCGCCGGTACCCGACCGATGCCACTGGATCTGCCCCGGCGAACCAGTCATGATTCGGTGTGAGGACAGGGTGATGAACGGGCACCCGAGACTGAAAGGAGACAATGGATGAGTGAGCTCAGGGTTCTGGTGGTAGAAGACGAACCGGTCATGCGGGAGCGACTGGTGGATATGCTCTACCAGGCCGGTGCCACCCAGGTGTTTGGTTGTGGTGATGCCGCCGCAGCCAGAGCGGCTTTTGCCGACCAGACGTTCCAAATCATTCTGCTGGATCTGGGGTTGCCGGATGGCGACGGTCACGATCTGATGCAGGCGTTCAAACAGCTCCGTGCCGAGCAGCACATCGTACTGGTAACTGCCGACGACTCCATCGAAAGCATCCAACGGGCGATCAGCGCTGGTGCCAACGGCTACGTGGTAAAGCCCTATTCTCAGGAAAAGATCTACGACGTGGTGAACAATTACGCGGTGGTACGAGCGGGCGAGGCGGCCATTGCGCCGGACTACAGCCGGCAACATTGATCGTGAGTAGGTTGAGCCGGCCACCCTGCGGTGACCGGCCCAAAGTCAGTCAGGCGACCTGGCGCGCAATCCAGGAGTTGTAGCGGGTCGCCAGCGCCCGGACGTAGCGCGCCTCGGCACCATCCAGGTTGCCCAGCACACCCTTGAAGATCCATCCCCGTTCGTAAACGCCCAGCACTCGCTGCTCGTCGTCCAGGTTCACGCGTTGATTCAGTTTTTTGCAGATCGCATCCAGCAGCGGCAGCTTGGCCGGGCGCTTCAGGGCACCGGGGCGCTGATGGTCGGGCTGGTTGGCTGCACGTGTCGTTTGCTGTCTTCTCATGGTGTTCTCCTTGTCGTTTTGCGGCTGCAAAAACAAAAACCCCGGAGCCAGGGCCACCGGGGTTCTGCGGAGAAGCTGACCCGGTCGCCGAAGGCTCCCGGGACTGACCGAAAGCCGTTAGTTGCCTTTCACCATAGCGTGCACGGTTCGCGCACTGGGGCGAACGTTGGCAAGGTTGGAACGAATTGGAAAAATCATTGAATTCTGCACGGCTCTTTACGGTTCGGAATGGCTATCAGTGTATCTGTTAACTGGGGCTTTGCAATACTCCCCCGGCTTCGGCAAACCCGTACAGACGGTAGGCGTTCACGGGAGGATAATTCGCGGTGTCACGTGTTTTTACGTTGTGCAATCCACGGTTTCTGCGCGGCAGAAATCGCATGGATCTCTCCTTTCTACGCAGCCCATTGGGCTGCGTTTTTTTTGGGTAGTGGAAACCTCGTAGCCATTAATTCGTACAGAAAATCAGCACTGAGTTGTTGATAATTTGCACATCGATTAATCAATCATATCGACATGCAACGAGGTTGAAACCTAAGTAAATGACCGACCAAAACGGTTCTGTCCGCAACAAATTCCGCTCTCACGTTATCATCGAAATTGCTCTGGTCGCCGCTCTGGCTCTGTATCTGTTTATGGCTCAGGAAAAGCCGGTGGGCGAGGATCTCATCTTTACCGTAGCCGGTGCCGGTCTGATGGCGCTGGTCACCTACTGGACTCTGAACACTCTGCGCGACGGCCTGGAAGTCATGGCCAGCCGGGTTAAAAGCGTACGCGGTTAATACGAAGCGCTCGCCGGCAGGCGTAGGGAAGAAAACCGGGGCCGGCCAGCCGGGTAGCACTCACACCGGCTGGCTGTGACCGGTGGACGGGCGCGGCTCGGCGCCTTGGGCGCTGATCCGCTCCCAGGTTCGGTGCAATATCAGGGCGTCGTTCGCGGCCCGGTGTACCGGCAGACCCAACTCATGAATCACCTGTTGCCGTATGGCGGACCAGTCTCTGACCTGCTGCGTGTTCAGCAGCATGGAAATGGATTCCAGTTGGAAGTCCGGGCGCACCCGGGCGGCGCGGAACAGTCGATGCAGCCAGAAACTGTCGAACGTCCAGGCGTCGCAAAAGACCTGACCCGGTAGCAGTTCATTCAGGTGGTGGGCCACTTCCCGCACCGATGTACCCTCGGCCTCCAGGGTTGATCTGGAGATACCGTGAATGCGCTCGGCGCTCTCCGACCAGTCCTGCCACAACACGTGGGGGGCGATCAGCCAGCTGTGCAGGGTGCCGTCGGGCATGCACAGACCCACCTCAATCGGATAACTCGCGATGAGGTCGAGGCTGGAGGCCTCGAAGTCAATGAATGCCGGGCAGCTGTCAGTGGTCATGAGCCTAGTGTAATCGATGCGTTGTTTTTAGCCGAGTTTACCCGCCCGCGTCGTGAGACGCGAACCCAACCTGTGCGTGCACTGTTACAATATGTCCACGCAATGTAAAAGCCCGATGACAGGCCAGGGTCAGGGCGTCGGCCCGCGGCCCGACCAATCCTGCGCGAGACCAACTGGGGATCCCGAATGACTGACACCGTCGTTGTAATCTATTCCGGAGGCATGGACTCCTTCACCCTGCTGCACAAGGCCAGAGCCAAGGGCCTGAATGTGCACGCGCTGTCGTTCAATTACGGCCAGCGCCACGTGCGGGAACTGGAGGCGGCGGCTGCGGTCTGCAGCGACCTGGGCATTCCGCACAAGGTGGTGGACATTCGCGCCATGGGTGAGGTCATGGCGGGGTCGGCGCTGACCTCCGACGTGGACGTTCCGGAGGGCCACTACGAAGAAGACAGCATGAAGGCCACGGTGGTGCCCAACCGCAACATGATCCTGCTGTCCCTGGCCACCGGCTATGCGGTGACCGTCGGCGCCAGCGCGGTGTGGTACGGCGCCCACGGCGGTGATCACGCCATTTATCCGGACTGCCGTCCGGAGTTTGTTCAGAAGATGGACGCGGTCTGTCGGGTGGCAAACTACGAACCGGTGGCCATCGAGGCGCCGTTCATGACTCTGGACAAGGGTGAAATTCTGGCCGAGGGCCTGAAACTGGGTCTGGACTACGGCCAGACCTGGACCTGCTACAACGGCCGGGAGCTGGCCTGCGGGCGCTGCGGTTCCTGCGTCGAGCGCCTGGAGGCGTTTGCCCGCCATGGCGTAACCGATCCGCTGGCCTATGAGGAGCGGGTTTGATGTATCGGGTAAAAGAGGCCTTTTACACGCTGCAAGGCGAAGGAGCCCAGGCTGGCCGGGCGGCGGTGTTCTGTCGCTTCAGCAAGTGCAATCTGTGGACCGGTCGGGAGAAAGATCGGGCCTCGGCGGTGTGCAACTTCTGCGACACGGATTTCGTCGGTACCGATGGCCAGAACGGCGGCAAGTTCGAAACCGCCGATGCCCTCGCCGATCACATCCTTGGCCTGTGGCCGGATGCCCCGGGCAAACCCTACGTGGTGTGCACCGGCGGTGAGCCGCTGCTGCAGTTGGACGAACCCCTGATCGAGGCCCTGCACCGGCGTGGTTTCGAAGTGGGGGTGGAGACCAATGGCACTCTGCCCGCGCCTGAAGGCATCGACTGGCTGTGCGTGAGCCCGAAAGCCAACGCCGAGGTGGTGCTGGAGGCCTGCGATGAACTCAAGCTGGTTTACCCCCAGCCACTGGCCATGCCGGATCGGTTCCAGCACATGCGCGCCCGGCATTTCTTCCTCTCGCCCATGGCCTCGCCGGCGATTCCGGATTCTGGCCCCGACCCGGTCAAGCAAAGCAACACCCGCAAGGCCACCGAATACTGCCTGGCGCATCCTCAATGGCGCCTGACCCTTCAGATGCACAAGATCATCGGTATCGACTGAGCCGTTCCTTCCGCTAACGCGTGCGCTATCCTGCCCGGCTGCCGGCTCAGACGTTGGCGGCCAGGGCCGCGGTCGAGGACCGGGTGGCGGGCTGGCGCGCCCGGCTGCGGTAGCGGCTGGGGCTGTCACCAATCCACCGTTTGAAGGCCCGGGTAAAGTTGGCGGCGTCGGCGTACCCGAGGGCTTCGGCAATCTGGCTCAGATTCATGCTGGTGGTGGTCAGCAACTCCTTGGCCCGTTCCAGCCGAACCTGATCCACCAGATTCTGGAAGCTGGCGGCTTCCTCCTGCAGACGCCGCTTCAGGGTGCGCTCGGACACGAACAGGGTGGCCGCCACCCGCGCCAGCTTGGGCGGAAACGGGTAGCTGGTTTCGATCACCCGCCGAACCCGACAGGCAAAGCCGGCGTCTTTGGTGAGCTGGCGGAGGGCTTCCTCGCATTGAATGCGGGACGACTCGGCCAGTTCGTCGTCGCTGAAGCGAATCGGCAGGTCCAACTGACTCACCGGAATCAGCAGCGCGTCTTCCAGGGCGTCGTACTCCACCGGTACCGGCAGGCTCGGCCGGAACCGATGGAAGTAGGCCGGTTCCGGGCCCCGGCGCAGAATCCGGAAACCGGGCACGGTGGCACCAGTCAGTTGGGCGCCCATAAAAATGCAGCCAAACAGCATGGCGTCCATGATGAAGCCCTGCAGCGGGCCCAGTTCCTGATCACAGGTGATGGAGTACCAGGCGTTGCCGTTGCTTCGGCGCGTGCTGACCTGCAGGTTGGGCGCGCGCAGCATCAGGTAACGGGTCATCAGCTCCAGCGCCTGGTCCAGGGTGCGGCTGCTCATGATCGCGGTGCCAAGGGCGCCGTGCAGCGGCATCTTCAGTTCCCGCCCCAGCATGATGCCGAGGCCCGGCTCGCCGCTTTCAATGATCGCGCGGGTGACAAACTCGCTGGCCTGGGATTGGCTGACCCTCAGGTCGGTGGACTGCAGGCGCTGGGGGTCCAGGCCAACCCGCAGCAACAGGGCTTTCTCGTCGACACCGATGCTGTTCAGCAGGTCGGCCAGCAGGTGCAGGTAAATGGCCGGCATGCCGAGATCCTGTGCGGTGGTGGTGGACGCGCGCATGGAGGGTTCCTCGTGGTCAGGCTGTTCTTGTTGTGATCGGACTGTCGTCGATTATGACGCTTACTGGCACCCGCCCCCATGACCCCGCTGACACAGAGGTAGGCCAATCGGGCCAATTGACCCTTTTGGCCAAGGCCAGTTTCAGAGCCGGATGTCGGTGATGACCGGGTTGTGGTCGGACACCCGCCAGGGCAGGTTGGGCAGCGGTCCGGCGGCGCCGTCGTACGCCAGGGCACGGGGCTCGTCGCTGTTGAGCAGCCAGGTGCTGGCATTGAGGATGTTTGGCCGCAGGGTCTCGGAAGCCAGGGCGTAGTCGAGTGAGCCCTTGGCGCCCTGGTAGCGATAGCTGTAGTGGCGACAGGCGGTGGCATCGCAGGGGTGGAACTGGTGCACCATGCTGGTGAAGCCGGCGTTGCGGAACACCTGCAGTGGTGCTTCCTGGGCGTAGGCGTTGAGATCGCCGGTCACCAGGGTGCCGGCCGGGGCCGAGTTGGCGGGCATGGCGGCAAGCCAGTCGGCAATCGCCTGGGCGGCGCGCACCCGGCGGTTGGAGTAGCAGCCCTGGCCGTCGTGCTGGTCGGCATCGGCGCCGCTGGCGCCGCGGCAGGACTTGGATTTCAGGTGCAGGGCGACAATCCGGATGCCCCGCTCGGCGCCAGGGGCGCGGAACACCTGGCTTACTGGCGGCCGGCCCTGGTGCCGGAACAGGCCATGGTTCAGGCGCTCGGGCGCGCCGAGGGGCTGGACCCGGTCGGCCCGGTACAACAGCACGGTGCGGATATCGTCGCCGCCGTCGGCGCCGGGGCTGGCCACCACCTGCCAGTTGGGCCCGAGCGCCCGGGCCAGGGTGGCCACCGAGCTGTTCTCCCTGTAGCCATCGTTCTCGATCTCCGACAGCGCCAACACGTCCGGATCCGGTGCCAGCAGCGCGGTCCGCAGGCGCTGATGCTGCACCTC
>JBPEXK010000310.1:0-12062 GCA_052031745.1 Marinobacter sp.
TCAAGCGCCACATGGACGTGCTTGAGCGGGTTTTTGAAGACCTAACCCAACGCCCGCAGCTCCCCAAGTCCGGATTACATCAATACCGCGTAAATCACCCCTGCCAACACGATGCGGTAGATAACATAGGGCCACATGCCCACGGTATTCAGCCACTTCAGGAAGAAGTGGATGGCGGTGATGGCCATGACAAAGGAGGTTACCCCGCCGATCAGAAACCCGCTCCAGTCGACGATCACCTCAGACGTAGCCACTTCCAGCAGCTTCACCGCCGACGCCAGCACGATGATCGGGATCGCCAGCAGGAAGGAAAACCGGGAAGCGGTGTGCCGGGTCATGCCCAGGAACAGGCCGGCGGTGATGGTGACCCCGGAACGGGAGGTGCCGGGGACTAGGGCCATGGCCTGGGCAATGCCCACCAGCAGGGCGTCTTTCCAGTTCAACTGATCCAGGGTGCGTTGGCGCTTGGGCAGCCAGTCGGCCAACCCTAACAGTAGGCCAAAAACCAGGGTGGTGGTGAAGATCACTTCCACCGCCCGCAGTTCGTTGTCGATCAGATCCAGCAGCGCGATGCCAGTCAGGCCGGCGGGAATGGTACCGATCACAAGGTACAGGGCGAGCGCGCCCTGGCCGACCAATTTGCGCTGGCCCATGGACACCAGGCCATCGCGGGCGATGCCAAAGACGTCGCGCCGGAAATACAGCACCACCGCCAACAGGGTGCCCAGGTGCACCGAGAGATCGAAACCCACGCCCTGGTCGGTCCAGCCAAAGAACGCCGGTGTCAGAATCAGGTGGGCGGAGCTGGAAATGGGCAGGAATTCGGTCAGTCCCTGTAAAAGCCCGAGGAAAAGGGCCTGAAAAACGTCCATAAGGCGAATCCGTTGTCGAGCCGGCGAGCGTGGCAGGCATGGAAAGCAGTGGTTAAAGCAGGCACGGATAGTAGCAGGGCGCCCGCAGGCTGAATAGTCCAACCCCACGACCATTGGAGGCGCGCGTCCCGGGGGCAAGTTGCGGTATGGTCAGGGTTTTAGCGGTGGCCGAGTGGCCCCGACCGAGTCAACTCATGGATGCGACGGAATGATGGCAGTGCTCCAACGTTACCCCCTGGCGGTGATCGTGCTGGCCCAGCTACTTGGCACGTCATTGTGGTTCAGCGTGAACGGGGTGTGGCTGTCCCTGTCCCAGGAGCTCGGGCTGAGCGAAACCGACCTGGGGTTACTGACCCTGGCAGTGCAGGCCGGATTCATCACCGGCACCCTGACCCTGGCAGTGACCGGCCTGGCGGACCGGTACGGCGCCAGTCACATCTTCGCGGTCTCCAGTGTGCTGGGCGCGCTGGTCAATGGGGCGTTTGTGCTGGTGGCGTCCCACGCGCCCTTCGATTTGCTGCTGCGATTCGCCACCGGGCTCTGTCTTGCCGGGATTTATCCCCTGGGTATGAAGATGGTGATTGCCTGGACCCCGAAGCATGCCGGCGCCGCCCTGGCCTGGCTGGTTGGCATGCTGACCCTCGGTACCGCGCTGCCCCACCTGATGCGGGGCATGACCCTGGGGCTGCCCTGGCAGTGGCCGCTGTTCGGTGCCTCGGCGCTGGCGCTGGTGGGCGGTGCGCTGGTGTATCGGTTGGGGGAAGGCCCACATCTGCCCAAGAGCGCCGGCCCGGTACCGCTGCGCCAGGGATTGGTGGCCTTGCGGTGGCCGAATTTCCGCGCCGCGGTAGGCGGTTATGTCGGCCACATGTGGGAGCTCTACGCCTTTTGGGTGCTGGTGCCATTGCTGGTTGGGCGAGAGTTGGCGCGGCTCGGCTGGTCGGATGGGATGGTGCCGGTATTGTCGTTTGCCGTCATCGCCGCCGGCTCGCTGGGCTGCATCGGTGGTGGTCTGCTCAGCCGTCGCTGGGGCAGTGAGTGGGTCGCCCGCAATGCGCTCGCCACTTCGGGCCTGGTGTGCCTGATCTATCCCTGGCTGTCCGGGCTGGCACCGGTTTTGTTGCTGGCTTTGCTGGTGGTGTGGGGTGTGGCTGTGGTGGCCGATTCGCCCCAGTTCTCGGCGTTAGCCGCTGCCCGGGCGCCAACGGAATTCGTCGGTTCGTCGCTGGCGGTGATGAACGCCATCGGCTTTGGTGTCACATTGCCGGCGATCTGGCTCACCAGTTGGCTGTGGGAGCACCAGGGCCTCTGGGTGGTGTGCTGGCTACTGCCGGGCCCCGTGTTGGGTTTGATCGCGCTTGGCGGGCCCGGGCGCAAGGCACGAAAACTGGCCGGCTGAGCCCGGGTTGAAACGTCAGGGTCTGGCGTCAGGCAATCTGCTCAGGCACTTCCCGGATGCGACCGTGCTCGTCGATGGCGACGTACACAAACAGACCCTCGGTGACCTTGCGTGGGTGCTTGGCGGTGCGATCCCGGGTCCATACTTCCACCCGCAGCTTCATCGAGCTGCGGCCAATGTCGATCACCTCGCAGTAACAGCCCACCTGGGAGCCTACCCGCAGGGGTGACAGGAACTCCATGCGGTCCATGGCGACCGTCGCGTTGCGGCCCTGGGAGATGCGCCCGGCCATGGTGGCTGCGGCGATGTCCATTTGCTTGACCAGCCAGCCGGCAAAGACGTCGCCGTTGGGGTTGGTGTCGGAAGGGAGGGGCACGATCTGGAGAGTCAACTCACCGCGCGGGGTGGGTTTGTCGTCATCGAAAGCCGTCATGAAATGCTGCCTTGGTATTGAGTCTGGGTATTGTTATTACCACCGCATGTTAACGGCCTTGGGCTAGGCTGCAAGCAGATTTACGCTTTTGTGACTATATTTCAGTATCTGTAACAATGTTGTCATAAAGCCTCTTTACTCTTCACTCATCGGTAAAGCTCATCCATACACAATGTCCAACCGATTCTGGAGACTCAACGTGATGAAATTGAACAAGACACTCGCAACTGTAGCGCTGGCCGGTACTGTAACCGCCATGTCCGCGCCCGCCATGGCTCGCGACACTATCAGCATCGTCGGTTCTTCCACCGTCTACCCGTTTGCGACTGTTGTTGCCGAGCGTTTCGGCACCAAGACTGATTTCAGCACTCCGAAGCTGGAATCCACCGGCTCCGGCGGCGGCATGAAGCTGTTCTGTCAGGGTATCGGTACCCAGCACCCGGACATCACCAACGCTTCCCGTCGTATGAAGTCCTCTGAGTTCGAGATGTGCCAGAACAACGGTGTTACTGACATCACTGAGTTCCGCATCGGTTCCGACGGCATCGTGATCGCCAGCTCCAAGGAAGCGGAAAACCTGGACATCACCCTGGAACAGCTGTTCCTGGCCCTGGGCTCGAAAGTGCCGGTCGACGGTGAGTGGGTGGCCAACCCGAACGAGAAGTGGAGCGACATCGACGCCAGCCTGCCGAACAAGCCGATCCAGGTCATGGGCCCGCCCCCGACCTCCGGTACCCGCGATTCCTTCAACGAGCTGGCACTGGCTGCCGGTTGTGACGCACTGCCGGAAGCTGCCGAGCTGAGCAAGGACGAGCACAAGGCCGTCTGCGAGAGCGTGCGTGAAGACGGCGTGTTCATCGAAGCCGGTGAGAACGACAACCTGATCGTGCAAAAACTGATCGGCGATACGGACATGTACGGTGTGTTTGGCTTCAGTTTCCTGGAAGAAAATACTGACCGTCTGCAGGCGGCGACGCTGAACGGCATGGTTCCGACCGCCGACGCCATTGCTGCCGACGAGTACCCGGTTGCCCGCTCGCTGTTCTTCTACGTGAAGAAGGCGCACGTTGGTGTGATTCCCGGTATCCAGGAATACGTTAGTGAGTTCACCAGCAACGCCGCCATGGGCCAGAACGGCTACCTGAAGAGCGTTGGCCTGATCGTGCCGCCGCGCGACCAGCTGATGAACCTGATGGACAAGGCTGAAAACATGCCGAACCTGGCTCTGGAAGAGCTGAAGTAACCCAAGAGTCTTGGGGAGCTAAAAGGGTGCGGGCCTCTCGGGGCTCGCGCCCTTTCGCACGTTTAGAAGGATCGTCCGGTGCCAAGGACCCCTTGAATCTGTAAAATGGGCGCCCACTCGAAGTCGTAGACAGGATTATTCATGCAACCGGCTAATTTGTTTTTGCTCATCCTCGCGCTTGCCGTTGTGGCATATGGCTTGGGGTATGCGCGCTCCCGGTCCCTGGCCATGCCGCTGGGTGGCATTCGTCATCTCAAGTCACTGCCGTTTTACTACGGCGCCAGGGCCGCCTTGTGGAGCGGGATTCCGGCGCTGCTGGTGCTGGCGCTCTGGGCCACGTTCCAGGGCAAGGTGATTCAGCTCATCGTGGTCGGCGGCCTGCCGGCGGAGCTGGCTCCCCAGAACGACGGCCAGGCCAGCCTGCTGCTCAGCAAGATCAGTAACGTCGCCAGTGGCGCCTTGCCGCCCGGGTTTGTGGAGGCGCCAATTGCCGAGGCGGCGGAGCGTTTGCAGGCGCTGCGGGAACAAAGCCGTCTGCTGATGTCGGCGCTGGTGGTATCGGTGGCCGTGTTGGCCGGATTCCTCGGCTGGTTGCGGATCCAGCCGCGGCTGAATGCCCGATCCCAGGTCGAGTCGATCCTCAAGTGGTTGTTCTTTGCCTGCGCCGCCCTGGCGATCCTGACCACCGTTGGCATCATCTTCTCGGTGGCGTTCGAAACCTTCCGTTTCTTCGGTAAGGTGCCTTTCTTCGAGTTCATTTTCGGTACCCAGTGGAGCCCGCAAACCGCCATGCGCGCGGATCAGGTGGCGTCCCAGGGTGCCTTCGGTATGATCCCGCTGTTCACCGGCACGCTGCTGATCTCCGCCATCGCCATGGTGGTGGCGGTGCCGGTGGGGCTGCTGTCGGCCATTTACCTGTCTGAGTACGCCAACAAGCGAGTGCGTGGGGTGGTGAAGCCGCTGCTGGAAATGCTGGCCGGTATCCCCACCGTGGTTTATGGCTTCTTCGCCGCCCTCACGGTGGCGCCGTTCATCAGTGACTTCGCCGCGTCCCTGGGTATCGACGCTTCGTCCCAGAGTGCACTGGCAGCCGGCGGCGTCATGGGCATCATGATCATTCCATTCGTGTCGTCCCTGTCCGACGACGTGATCAACGCGGTGCCTCAGTCGCTGCGGGATGGTTCCCTGGCTCTGGGCGCGACCCAGTCGGAAACCATGAAGAAGGTCATCTTCCCCGCGGCCCTGCCGGGCATCATGGGTGGGGTGCTGCTGGCGGTGTCCCGGGCCATCGGTGAGACCATGATCGTGGTCATGGCCGCCGGCCTGGCAGCCAACCTGACCGCCAACCCGCTGGAGACTGTCACCACGGTGACGGTGCAGATCGTGACCCTGCTCACCGGGGACCAGGAGTTCGACAGCGCCAAGACACTGGCCGCCTTTGCCTTGGGCGCCATGCTCTTCCTGTCCACCCTGCTGCTGAACGTTATCGCTCTCAAAATCGTGCGCAAGTATCGGGAACAGTATGACTGACCAACGCTCACAGGCGGAGATTGTCCGCCAGTCACTGAAACGCCGTTATCGCAAGGAGCGCCGGTTCCGCGCTTACGGCATCCTCGCCATCGCCGTGGCCCTGTCGGCGTTGGTTATCCTGTTTGCCGACATCATTGGCAAGGGCTATACCGGGTTCATGAAGACCACCATCACCATGGACGTGGAGTTGGATGGCGAGATGATGTACCTGGACGACGCCACCGACGCCCGGCAATTAAAGATGGCCGATTTCGTCGAGCCTCTGATCCAGGCGCTGTACAAGCAGATCCCGGAGGCGACCGAGGACGACCGCGCTGCGGTCCGTGATCTGATCAACCCCTACGCCTCGGTGGCACTGCGGGATGCGCTCAAGGCCAACCCGGACTGGCTGGGCACCACCCAGACCATGACGTTCCTGTCCCACACCGATGTGGATGTGTACGTCAAACACGCCGGCGATGAGGGCTACTCCATCAAGCTCAACGATCAGCAGCAGGCCTGGGTCGATGACCTGGTGGAGCAGGGCGTGATCGACACCTCCTTCAACGACGTGTTTTTCAGCGGCGGCGACTCCCGTGACCCGTCCAAGGCCGGTATTCTGGGTGCCGTGGTCGGCTCGCTGCTGACCATGTTCGTGACCCTGGTGCTGTCGTTCCCGATTGGGGTGGCTGCGGCCATCTATCTCGAGGAGTTCGCACCCCAGAACAAGTTCACCGACTTCATCGAGGTCAACATCAACAACCTGGCGGCGGTGCCGTCGATCATCTTCGGTCTGCTGGGTCTGGCGGTGTTCATCAACCTGTTTGGCATGCCCCGGTCGGTGCCGGTAGTGGGTGGCCTGGTGCTGACCCTGATGACCCTGCCGACCATCATCATTTCCAGTCGAGCGGCCATCAAGAGTGTGCCGCCCTCCATCCGGGAGGCGGCCGAGGGCATTGGTGCCTCGAAAATGCAGGTAGTGCTGCACCACGTGCTGCCCTTGGCGATGCCGGGCATGCTCACCGGTTCAATCATCGGCATGGCCCAGGCCCTGGGTGAGACCGCGCCCCTGCTGCTGATCGGCATGGTCGCCTTCATCGTCGATGTGCCGGGTGGCTTTTTCGACTCCGCGACGGTGTTGCCCGTGCAGGTGTTCCTGTGGGCAGGTAGCCCGGAGTTGGCCTTTATTGAACGCGCGTCAGCGGCCATTATGGTGTTGTTGACCTTCCTGATTAGCATGAATGCATTGGCCATTTGGTTGCGCAAACGCCTCGAGCGCCGGTGGTAAGGAGAATCAAGATGAATAGCCTGAACTCAAACGTCACCAGTGAAGCGACTCAGCAGGACGAGGCCGCGGTACCCGTGCAGGAAGAAAGCACACCGACCGATGTTGTCATCGAAGAGGGCCAGACCGTCGGTAAGCCCTTCTCGGACGACGCCAAGTTCAAACTGCGCAATGTCGAGGTGTTCTACGGCGAAAGCCGGGCGATCAAGAACATCAGCCTGGACATTGGCCGCAACGAAGTCATTGCCTTCATCGGGCCGTCCGGCTGCGGTAAGTCCACCTTCCTGCGCTGCCTGAACCGGATGAACGACAGCATCGACATCTGTTCGGTCAAAGGCTCCCTGCAGCTGGACGACCAGGACATTTACGATTCCAAGCGCGATGTGGTGGAACTGCGCGCGCGGGTCGGCATGGTTTTCCAGAAGCCGAACCCGTTCCCCAAGTCCATCTACGACAACGTCGCCTATGGCCCACGCATCCACGGCCTGGCCAATCGCAAGTCGGACCTGGACGAGATCGTGGAAAACAGCCTGCGTAAGGCCGGCCTGTGGGAAGAGGTCAAGGATCGTCTCGATGCCACCGCCACCGGCATGTCCGGCGGTCAGCAGCAGCGTCTGTGCATTGCCCGCGCCATCGCCGTGAACCCGGAAGTGGTGCTGATGGATGAGCCCTGCTCGGCCCTGGACCCGATTGCCACCGCGAAGGTGGAAGAACTGATCGCCGAGCTGTCGGAGAGTTACACCATCGTGATCGTAACCCACTCCATGCAGCAGGCGGCCCGGGTTTCCCACCGCACCGCCTATTTCCACCTCGGCCACCTGGTCGAAGTGAACGAGACCAACAAAGTATTTACCTCGCCGCAGCACGAGCTGACCGAATCCTACATTACCGGTCGTTTCGGTTAAGCCCGTTGCCGAGGAACATTGGAGAAGCAAAGTATGCCGAATAGAAAGGATGACGTTTACGGGGATCACATCTCCCACAAGTTCAATGACGAACTGATGGAGCTCAAGACCGAGTTCCTGAAAATGGGCGGCATGGTCGAATCCCAGGTGGAAAACGCGGTGCAGGCCCTGATGGACGGTGACGGCCACCTGGCGGACGAAATTCGCGCCAAGGACAAGCGCGTGGACCAGATGGAGATGGAGCTGGACGAAGAGGCCACGCTGATCATCGCCCGGCGTCAGCCGACCGCCCGGGACCTGCGCCTGGTGATCTCGGTCATCAAGATGGTCGCTGACCTGGAGCGGGTGGGCGACGAGGCCAAGAAGATCGCCAAGCTGGCCATCACCCTGTCCGAAGAGGGCCAGGCGCCACGCGGTTACGTGGAGGTGCGGCACATCGGTACCCACGTGCTGGGCATGCTGCACGACGCCCTGGACGCCTTCGCCCGTCTCGACTCCGAGCAGGCGCTGCGGATCATGAAGGAAGACAAGCGGGTGGACGAGGAATACCAGGCCGCCGCCCGGACACTGTTGACGTTTATGATGGAAGATACCCGCAACATCTCCCGGTGCATGTCGGTGATGTGGGTGCTGCGCGCCCTGGAGCGGGTAGGTGACCACGCCTGCAACATTGCCGAGAACGTGATCTTCATGGTCAAGGGTGAGGACGTTCGTCACACCCCCGTGGAAGAAGCCGAGCGGGTGGTGGGGCGCTAAGCCCCGATCCTACACAGGGCCAGACTACTGGCCCTGAGTTGAATCCCGGCCTGAGGCCGGGACCGGTTGATCAGGCCTGTTTCATCCGGTCGGTGTACGGCGGCCATCCCATGGGCTTGCCGGCCAGCAGATGCAGGTGGATATGAAACACCGTCTGCCCGGAATTCTCGCCGCAGTTCATGACCGTCCGGTAGCCGTCCTCGGCGAACCCCATCTCTTTGGCCAATTTCCCGGCCACCCAGTACAGATGCCCGACCAGCTCGCGGTCGTCCTCACCAATGTCGTTGATGGTGGCAATGGCCTTTTTCGGAATCACCAACAGGTGCACCGGCGCCTGGGGGTTGATGTCGCGGAACGCCAGGCTGATGTCGTCTTCGTACACGATATCGGCGGGTATTTCCCGGTTGATGATCTTGGTGAACAGCGTATCCGACATGTCTGCCTCCTGCTTGAGTGTGGTTGTTATGGCCGGCCGAACGGTAATCGGTTGTCGATGCCCATGGCGTAGCGGGCAACCTGATTGCGGGCGAAGGGCAGGGCGCGGGCAGCACCCAGGCCCAGATTGCGCAACAGGTGGACCGGCGGAATGCGATTGCTGAACAGATGATAGAACAGATCCATCGCCAGCATCATGCGACGATTAGCTGGCCGTCGCTGCCGCTCGTACTGGGACAGCCATTTCGAATCGGCCGGGTCTGTCCCCGCCCGCAGGGCTTCCTTGATCAGACCCTGCAGCGCCTGGGCATCCTGGAAACCCAAATTCACCCCCTGGCCGGCCAGGGGATTGATGGTGTGGGCGGCATCGCCGGCCAGTACTACCCGGCCAGCAAAATACTGGTTGGCGTGCTGACGGGCGATGGGGAAACTGGCGCGGGCTTCCAGATGCGTCAGTGCCGGCAGCTCCGGCGGAAACTTGCTCTGGATTTCTGCCAGCAGGGCCTCCGCCGGCAAGGCCTTCAGACCGGCCAGATGCTCCGGTGCGTCGTACCACACCAGTGAGGCCCAGCTCTCGCCCGGGTGCTGCTCACCAGCATCGTGCAGGGGCAGGAAGGCCCGGGGCCCGCTGGGGTAGAAGCCCTGCCAGGTTATATCCTCCACCGAGCCCTGATACCGCACGGACATCACCATGGCTTGCTGCTGGTATTGGTTGCGATGGCTGCCGATACCGGCCAGGTCGCGGATCTGGGACTGGCCGCCGTCGGCCCCCACCACCAGTCGGGCGCGCATGCGCTGGTCGGTGTCCAGAATCAGCTCCGCGCCGGCGTCGGATTGCTCCAGCGCCGTGACGCCAGCACCTGTGAGCAGGGTGACGTTGGCTTCGGCGTCGGCCGTGCGCCAGAGCGCGCACTGGGTCACCGAGTTTTCGACAATATGGCCGAGGTGGCTGCCACCCAGATTGCCGGCGTCGAACTCCACCCGGGTCAGGTGCCGTGGCATCAGCTTGCTGAGGGGGTGATTGGTCTCGTCCCACACGGCTAGTCGACGGTAGGGGGTGGCGCGCATGCTGGCGATCTCGGCCCAGGCTCCGAGGCTATCGAGATAGGCTTGGCTGCCGGCACTGAGGGCCGAGACCCGAATATCGGGAACGGCGGCAGGATCGTAAGCGGGGGCTTCGGCGCGGTCGATCAGGGCAACCTTGGCGCCCTGCTGGCCCAGGCCGGTGGCGAGGGCAGCACCGACCATGCCGGCACCGACCACAATGATGTCAAATTCTTGGGGCATATGGGATTCCTGTCTGAAGCCAACAGTTTACGCGATGGCACAGTTCAGACAAGTTGCCCGCTTGCCCTAATGGCGCGGCTCAGTAGCCCGCCGCTCGAGTCTCGTCCGTGGTCACGTCTTCCGGCCGCCGCCGGCGTTTCACCAGCCAGGCCGGTTTCTGCGCCCCGGGCTTGGTGAAGCCCTGGTTCAGGATCATCGGCTGCACCAGGGTCAGGAAGTCGGCGGTCTTCATGTGTACCGATTCGGTGTGGCTGCCGGCGGCGAACGCCAGCTCCGCCTGCTCGGTCAGGGCCTCACTGCAGTACACCGACATGCCGAACAGATTGCCAAACGGCGGCATCGCACCCACTTCGCAGTGCGGGAACCGGTCCTGGAATTCCTGTTCGTCGGCGAGGTCGAGGAAGTCGGTGTCGAGAATGGCGGACAGCCGATCCCAGCGAATGCGCCAGGTGGCCGGCATCACCAGCATGGCCATCTTGCCATCCAGTTCGATGATGACGGTTTTGACGACGCGATCACCGGCAATCTTCACATGGTGAGCGAGTTCCTGCGCCGTGAACGCAGGCGGGTGGGAGAGGCACATGTACTCTACGGCGGCCTCGTCGAGAAAGTCCTTCAACTGCTGTACCGGCATAGTGACAACCTCCTACCAGCAATGACAGCGTTTCGGGGCCGGCGTTACCTCAAGGGCAGGTCCGGACGGCCTGGCGGAGCCCGTAAACTCCGCCATTAACCGTCAGCTTAGTTGAGGATACGCGGTTTGCGAGTTACCGGATGTATCAATGCGCAACCGTTCACAAACGCTCAGTCGGTTTTGTACATGTGCACGTCGCGCTGCGGGAACGGAATGGTGATGCCCTCGGCGTCAAAGGCCTTCTTCACCTTCTCCTGCATATCCCAGTAGTACGGCCACAGGTCATCGGTCGGAACCCAGACCCGGAACATCAGGTCCACAGAGCTGTCGCCCAGGCCACCCACGCAGATGCGCGGCGCCGGATCGGTCAGGCTGCGTTCGTCTTCCTCCATCAGGCGTTTGAGGATGGACTTGGCCTTGTCGATGTCGTCGTCGTAGCCGATGCCGAAGGTCATGTCGCAGCGACGGTTTTCGTAGATGCTGACATTCACCAGGGTAGCGTTGGACAGGCTGCCGTTCGGGATGACGATGCGACGGTTATCGAAGGTGTTGACGATGGTGTACAGGATGCTGATCTCACTCACGGCACCCAGGAAGCCCTGGGCCTCGATGGTGTCACCCACTTTGAAAGGTTTGAAGATCAGGATCAGCACGCCACCGGCGAAGTTGGCCAGGCTGCCCTGCAACGCAAAACCGATGGCGAGACCAGCGGCACCAATGATCGCGACGAACGAGGTGGTGGCAATGCCGACCATGGACGCCACGGAAATGAGCAGCAGGATCTTTAGGACCGCGCCAATGAGGCCGCAGAGGAACTTGTTCAGGGTCGGGTCTTTCTTGCCCAGTTTGGCGTCGAGCACCGCGACGAATCGGTTGATCAGCCAAAGACCAACAATCAGTGTGATGATGGCCAGCACCACTTTGGGGGCGTAGGCCATGACCAGGGCGATGGCCTGGTCGATCAGTTCTGAAGCGCTGGCTTCACCTCCGAAAAGGTCTTCCATTGAGGGTCTCCTCGTTCATTAGCGTGGGTCAGACTCAAGTGAGGCCCAAGGGTAAGCGAATTAGACCTCTGAAAAAAACGGATTTTCTTGAACTTTTTATAGCAGAGGATGCCGCATCGGGCCCGTTCGGCCCGGTTCCTCAACTGGACGTTTACGCGGTGGCACCGGCATTGGCCCACTCGATGATGGCATCGGGGCCTCCTCGGACAAGTATCCGGCCCTGCTTCTGGCTCAGCTGATAATCGTACATGGGGTCGTAATAGTCCTGGAGCAGGGCCTGGATCCAGAGGTCGTGGCCAC
>JBPEXK010000311.1:0-1828 GCA_052031745.1 Marinobacter sp.
CACATGTCCGCCCGCAGTCGTTGGTTCGAGAATTTTCGGCGCCGGGTCGATCCGGGCAAGGACTATTTCTTCGAGGGCAATCCCAGGGATGATTTGAGCGACGTGGTTCGGCCCCGAACCTCGCCACTTCTGAACCCGGTGCAAACGGACGATGGCGAGCGCTACGTCTGGTGCACCTTCAGCGAAGATCAGGTCGACCTCAACTTTGCCAACCCGAGGGTACTGATCGAGTTCGCCGGCATCATTCGCCGGTATCTGGAGCGTGGGGTGGTGCTGTTCCGACTCGATGCCGTGGCTTTCCTCTGGAAAGAGCCGGGTACCAGCTGCATTCACCTGCAGCAGACCCACGAGTTGATCAAGATTCTGCGCTTGTTGATCGAGCATCACAGCCCGAGTGCCGTGGTGATCACCGAAACCAATGTGCCCAATCGTGAGAACCTGACTTACTTCGGTAACGCCAACGAAGCTCACGTTATCTATAACTTTTCCTTGCCGCCGCTGCTGATCAACACCCTGGTGACCGGCAACTGCCGCCACCTGAAAACCTGGTTGATGAGCATGCCGCCTGCGCAAATGGGCACCACCTACCTGAACTTCATCGCTTCCCACGATGGCATTGGCATGCGCCCAACCGATGGTCTGCTGAGCGAGGAGGAAAAGCAGCGGCTGATCAACACCATGACTTCGTTTGGTGGCAAGGTGTCCTATCGGCGCACGTCCGACGGCCGGGACCAGCCCTACGAGATCAATATTGCCCTCTACGATGCCCTGAAGGGTACGGCGGAAGCAGGCGCCGACCATTGGCAACTGCAACGCTTCCTCTGTGCCCACACGGTGATGCTGGCGCTGGAAGGTATACCTGCGTTTTACATCCACAGCCTGCTGGCCACGGAAAACGACCTGGACCGGGTCGAGAACACCGGTCGGTTGCGTTCCATTAACCGCAGCCAATGGCAATTGGACGATTTGGAGGAGCGGCTGGCGGACCCGCTCAGTCATCACGGCAAAGCCTTCCACGAACTCAAGCGCCTGATCGCCATTCGCCGCCGGCAGCCGGCGTTTCATCCCAACGCCACCCAATTCACGCTGCATCTGGGCTTGCAACTGTTCGGCTTCTGGCGCCAGAGCATGCGCCGGGACCAGTCCATCTTCTGCATCCACAACATCAGTGACCAGATTCAGCAGGTCGCCTTGAGCGACATCAACCTGATTGGCACCGATCACTGGCTCGATCTGATTTCCGGAATGACCATCGACGACCTGTCCGGCAGCCTTACCCTGAAACCCTATCAGAGCGTCTGGTTGTCCAACCGGGAGTAGGGCAGAATGCCCCCATGCCCGACGCGAGTTCAGATCGAAAACCCCGCATCCTGCTGCTTTCCGCCTACGACGCCGACAGTCACCGTCGCTGGCGGGAGCAACTGGTGGCCAGTCAGCCCCGGTTCGACTGGCACACCCTGACCCTGCCGCCCCGGTTCTTCCGCTGGCGGATTCGGGGCAACCCCCTGTCCTGGCTAGACGAGCCTTCGCTGCACGAAGCCTGGGATCTGCTGCTTGTCACCTCAATGGTGGATCTGGCGACCATCCGGGGACTGCACCCCCATCTGGCGACCACCCCCGCCGTGTTGTACATGCACGAAAACCAGTTTGCCTACCCGGAATCGGAAGGCCAGCACGCCAGCGTCGATCCGCAGATGGTGAATCTGTACAGCGCCCTGGCCGCGGACCGAGTGCTGTTTAACAGCGATTGGAACCGTCGCAGTTTCCTCGACGGCATTGAGCGGCTGTACCGAAAATTGCCGGACGGCGTACCGGCCGCCACGCTGGA
>JBPEXK010000312.1:0-7388 GCA_052031745.1 Marinobacter sp.
GCGATCACCTCGCCATCCAGCTTGCGGTACAGCATGGAACTGTTCAGCGCCGCGAACGGCGTGGCTCCCCCTGCGCCTAGCACCACATCCAGAACGGTCATGCCGGCGCGATGTGGTACGGAGACCGGCTGTTCCACCGCCCCGGTGACTCTCACGCGGTCAGTGAATTCGTGGCTGCCCATGGAAGTCACCACGATGCTGACCTGAGGTTGACGGATGTATCGGGCGAGACTGCTTTCGATATCGTCCGCGAGATCCTGGGGAGTTCGACCACTGGCCTGAACGTCGCCCACCAGCGGCACCGAGATCTTGCCATCAGGGCGAACCGGTACCTCGATGCTCAGGTCTTCGTTGCGCCAGACAGCGACCCGCACCACATCCGACACACCCAGCAGATATTCTTCAACACTGTTGACGGTGCTCACGCTCAGCGCTCGCTGAATTTTGTCTCGGGAGGAGGCGGAAGGGCCGGCGCAGCCAGCAGTCAGTGCAACGATCAACAACAGGGCGAGCCCTTGGGGGGGGTACATCCGTGACATTGTGAATCCTCTTCTACAAGTCCTTGCTTAGTTCCATGTTCCGGGCACAGCACTACCCCGAAACTACCGTGATCCTTTTTTGAACAATACCACTTCGACTGTTTGAATTATAATCAACAAATCCAGCAACAGGCTTTGATTCTTTATGTAATAAAGGTCATAGCGCAGTTTTTCTCGAGTGTCCTCCTCGTTGTCGGCGTAAGCGAAACACAGCTGGGCCCAGCCGGTCACGCCGGGCTTGACCCGATGCCGCTCACTGTAGAACGGGATCTTCTCTGACAACTGCTGCACGAAAACTGGTCTCTCCGGGCGCGGGCCGACGAACGCCATGGTGCCGTTGAGGACATTGAAAATCTGAGGCAGCTCATCAATTCGGACTTTGCGGATAAATTCTCCGACCCGGGTTACCCGGCTGTCGTTCTTCTGCGCCCAGACCGCCCCGTTCTTTTCAGCGTCCGTCACCATGGACCGGAACTTGTGGACCTTGAACACCTGCCCGTTCAGCCCTACCCGCTCCTGGCTGTAGAGCACAGGAGCCTTCCAACCGTCCTCGATTTTGATGGCAATCGCGGTCAGAAGCATGAGCGGAAGACCAAGTATGAACAGGGTGGTGGCGGCGAGGATGTCCAATGACCGTTTCCCAATGCCAAAAACCGAGGACACATCGAACCCGTCGGAAAACACCAGCCAGCCGTGGCTAATCATTTCCAGCGCCACCTTGCGGGACTCCCGCTCGTAGAAGGCGGCACCGTCAATAATTTTTACACCCTCCATCTTGCACTCCAGCAGATCCTCCATCGGCAGGCTTTTTCTGCGGTCATCTACAGCCACCACGATCTCGCTGACCGGGTGGCGATGAATGTATTGCTGCAGGGTGATCGGTGGGTAAATCAGGTACTCCTCCGGCACCACGGTCTTTTCGTCCGGCAAGGGCACGAAGCCACTCAGCGTGAAGCCTTTCCGGTTGAACGGCGTGCGCAGGTCCTCGAGCAAACGATTAGCCCGTGATCCCGAGCCCAACACCAGCACCTTGCGCTTGAAGGCGTCTTTGCCAGCGAGCGCGAAGAACACCGAACGGACAATGCCGAGCAGGAAGAAACCGAACACAGAGGCCGCCGACAGGACCCCGCTGGACCCGAGGTACCAAAGCCATTCGCTTGCCAGCAAATAGGTGAAGGCGGCGATTGGCACGCCGATAATCAACGCCAGGATGGTGCGCAGCATCATCCCTGACATGCCCTCCTCCAGCCTGGACTGGTGCACGCCAATGGCGATCATCACCAGCAGATTGACCAGCGAGAACACAACGGCAGACGGGATCAGGAAAACCAGGTGGTCGAGGAAGAAGCCGACGTCGCCGAAATAGCGAAAAAACGTCGCCAGCAGAAAGCTGAAGACCAACACCGAGAAATCAATCAGGCCGAGAATGACGAAAGGAAGGTGTATGTAATGCCTGAACAATCTGACGTGAGCCACGCCAACTCCTTGTGTTGTTCACTCGAGCCTGATTCCGCGCATCCGCTGCGACGGTTAATGCGGCATAGGAAAAGTTTACTGTAAATTTATGTAACTTCAACAAGACAAGCCAAAATTGAGAACCTCAACAACGTCTCGTCGGGTTGCCGCTTCCGCGGCGGGTTCAAATCATCAGTTTATCCATCAGCAGGTGAACCGGGGTTTGCTCCAGCCGCGCCTGATCGGAGAATAAGTCGAAGATTTCGCGACATCGCTGCCCCGGGAATCGGGTACCCAGATTCGCTTTGAACTTCGCCTCCAGCAGCGGAATACTCTCGTCCCGACGGCGGCGATGACCAATGGGATATTCCACCTCAACTTTTTCGGTGCAACTTCCGTCCGCGAAGAACACCTGCACCGCGTTGGCAATAGAGCGCTTGTCGGCCTCCAGATACTCTTTGGTGTACCGGGCGTCTTCGACCACCTCCATCTTGGCCCGGAGTTCGTCGATGACCGGATGCTTGGCGTGAAACTCATCCTCGTATTGTTCCGCGGTCAGTGAGCCGAAAATCAGCGGCACTGCCGTCATGTACTGCAAACAGTGATCCCGGTCGGCTGGATTGGCCAGGTCTCCGGTCTTGGAAATGATCCGAATGGCGGACTCGTGGGTGGTGATTACCACTTTATCAATCTCAGACAGGCGGTCCCGGACCTGGGGATGCAGTGCAATGGCCGCCTCGGCCGCAGTCTGGGCATGGAATTCCGCAGGAAACGAAACCTTGAACAGAATGTTCTCCATGACATAGGAGCCAAAGGGCTGCGGAAGCGAAAAGACTCTTTTGCCCGGCGGTTTCTGTTGCAGATCTCGATTGGTGTGACTGAAGGCCACGTCGTAAAAGCCCCACTGGGGCGCCGTCAGTGCTCCGGGGATACCCATTTCACCCCGCATGGCGATATCCGCCAGACGGACACCCCGGGAACTTGCATCGCCAGCCGCCCAGGATTTGCGCGAGCCGGCATTGGGCGCGTGGCGATAGGTGCGTAACGCCTGACCGTCCACCCAGGCGTGTGACAGCGCCGACAGCAGTTGCTCGCGGCTGGCTCCCATGAGTTTCGCCGTCACCGCTGTCGAGGCCACCTTCACCAGCACGACGTGGTCCAGGCCCACGCGGTTGAAGGAATTTTCCAGAGCCAGAACACCCTGGATCTCGTGGGCCATGATCATGGCCTCGAGTACGGTACGGAGCGTAAGCGGTGTTTCACCCGCCGCAACCCGCCGCTGCGACAGATGATCGGCGATGGCCAGAATGCCTCCGAGATTATCGGAGGGGTGACCCCACTCCGCGGCCAGCCAGGTATCGTTGTAATCCAGCCATCGGATGACGCAGCCGATGTCCCAGGCCGCCTTGACCGGGTCGAGACGAAACGATGTTCCCGGCACTCGAGCCCCGTGCGGCACAACGGTTCCCTCGACCATTGGTCCCAGATGCTTGGTGCACTCCGGGAATCGCAGCGCCAGCAGGCCACAGCCCAGGGTGTCCATCAGGCAGTACCTGGCCGTGCGCCAGGCTTCGTCGCTCTGCACGGAACAGGTCAGGACATAATCGGCGATCTTGGTCAGTACCTCGTCATAATCCGGACGCTGATTTGGGTCTGCGGTGCCAGCCATGGAAGCTCTCCTCCATTCGCCTTGATTGGTTCAACTGACAGCCTAGTCCATTGAGGCTCAGGGGCAGAATTTTCACTGCAATTGCAGCCTCTCCTGTGCGCTCAGGCTATCGTCAGTGTCAATTTTCTTTACAGGATGCAGGTGCGGAGGGTTTCACGGGGAAAACAAGGCGCTCGAACCGGGATGTTTTGGTTGGAATAACCGCCATCTGGTATCCACCTTGCGTGAATTTCCCAGAACGGCTTGCTTTAGGATGGAGCGTTTGCAAGGGCTTCAGGGGACGGTCAGAGCGATGAGAGCTTCGGTACTTGCCTTGATATTTTGCAGTTCAGCGTTGCTCGGCGGGATTTCGGTCGCGGCCCCCATCGACGTGAACGCAGTGGTGGATAACCGGGACGCTACATTGACACTCACCATAGAGTACCAAGGGACCGTGGCGGATGCGGTAGCACATTCAGCCACCAAAGGGGCGGACAGCCCTGGCTCACAAAGGTCGCCAGTCACACTGACGCCCAGCCACCCCTACCTTTACGCCTATTTCCTGAACAAAGAGCTGTCACCTGCATACGACAGAGGTGCGGACTCGAACACCAAATCACTACTGGCGGGATTTTTTGATTCCCGAGTGCTTCGAGTGTCCGAGCCCTCGGCCATCGCGCTGATCGCGCTCGGCCTGCTCGTGATTGTCGCTCGAAAGGCTCTGAAAAACAGACGCTTTTTCTAGAAGCTTCCTCCCGGCACTCGTACCCAGCCTTCCATCAGCACCCGGGCACTTCGGCTCATGACCGCCTTTGTTGCCGTCCATTCACCGTTTACCTGGGAAGCTTCAGCACCCACTCGCAGGGTGCCGGACGGATGTCCAAAGGTGACGTCGGTGCGATCACCACCTCCGGCCGCCAGATTCACCAGTGTTCCAGGCACGGCGGAAGCTGTGGCAATCGCCACTGCGGCGGTGCCCATCATGGCGTGGTGCAGCTTGCCCATGGACAAAGCCCTTACCAGCACATCGATGTCGGACGCCTTGATCTGTTTGCCGCTGGAGGACACATAATCGACCGGTGCCGCCACGAACGCGACTTTCGGTGTGTGCTGTCGGCCTGCTGCGTCCCCCACATTATCGATCAACCCCATTCGTACCGCCCCGTGGGCGCGAATGGTCTCGAACATGGCCAGTGCCTTCGGGTCGCCATTGATGGCTTCCTGCAGTTCAGTACCGGTGTAGCCAACCTCATCGGCGTTGATGAAGATGGTGGGAATGCCGGCATTGATCATGGTCGCCCGCAAGGTCCCAACGCCCGGTACGTCCAGATCGTCCACCACGTTGCCCGTGGGGAACATGGCACCCTCCCCGTCCGCCGGGTCCATGAATTCCACCTGCACTTCCGCAGCGGGAAAGGTCACGCCATCCAGCTCGAAATCGCCGGTTTCCTGAACTTCGCCGTTGGTGATCGGCACTTGGGCGACGATGGTCTTGCGGATATTGGCCTGCCAGATTCGTACCGTGCAGAAGCCGTTGTCAGGAATCCGTTCTTTCGCGACAAAACCGCTATTGATAGCAAAGGCGCCCACGGCGGCAGTCAGGTTGCCGCAATTTCCGCTCCAGTCCACAAAGGGTTTGTCGATGGACACCTGACCAAACAGGTAGTCGACATCGTGGTCGGGCACCGTGGGCTCCGCCAGGATCACGGTTTTGCTGGTGCTGGAGGTGGCGCCACCCATGCCGTCGATCTGCTTCTGGTAAGGATCGGGGCTGCCAATGACTCGCAGCAGCAGTTTGTCCCGGGCCTCACCGGGCACCTGGGCCGCCTCCGGCAGATCCTGCAACCGGAAGAAGACCCCTTTGCTGGTACCGCCACGCATGTACGTGGCGGGAATCTTTACTTGCGCGGGATGGCTCATGCGGCGCCCTCCGCCTCCAGGAAATCCTGGGCAAAACGCTGCAGCACACCGCCAGCGGAGTAGATCGACACCTCCTCAGCAGTATCCAGACGACAGATCACCGGTACGTGCTCGGTGCTGCCGTTCTTGCGATGGATTACCAGGGTCAGCTCAGCGCGGGGCGCCGGGGTACCTTCCACATCGTAGGTCTCGGTGCCATCCAGGGCCAGAGTTTTCCGGGTGGTGCCCTCTTGGAATTGCAGCGGCATCACGCCCATGCCCACCAGGTTGGTGCGGTGAATGCGCTCGAAGCCCTCGGCCACGATGGCCTCGACACCCGCCAGGGCCACGCCTTTAGCCGCCCAGTCCCGGGATGAACCCTGACCGTAGTCGGCACCGGCGATGATGATCAGCGGCTGCTTGCGGTCCATGTAGGTTTCAATCGCTTCCCACATGCGGGTGACCTTACCTTCCGGCTCGATCCGCGCAAGCGAACCCTGCTTCACGTTGCCGTTCTCGTCCCGCACCATTTCATTGAACAGCTTGGGGTTGGCAAAGGTGGCACGCTGGGCGGTCAGGTGATCGCCGCGGTGGGTGGCGTAGGAGTTGAAGTCCTCCTCCGGCAGGCCCATTTTCGCCAGGTATTCACCGGCCGCGCTGCTGGCCAGGATGGCATTGGACGGCGACAGGTGATCGGTGGTGATGTTGTCCGGCAGGATCGCCAGCGGACGCATGCCCTTGAGCGTCTTTTCACCAGCCAGGGCACCTTCCCAGTAAGGCGGGCGGCGAATGTAGGTGCTCTGGGGACGCCACTCGTAGTTTGGATTGGTGTTGGCGTGAGCATCGCGGGTGATGTCGAACATCGGGATATAGGTGCTGCGGAACTGCTCCGGCTTCACACTGGATTTCACGATGGCGTCGATTTCCTCGTCGCTCGGCCAGATGTCCTTGAGCGTGACCGGATTGCCCTGCGGGTCGTGACCCAGCACGTCCTTCTCGATGTCGAAACGGATGGTACCGGCAATGGCGTAAGCCACTACCAGCGGCGGCGAGGCCAGGAAGGCCTGCTTGGCGTAGGGGTGGATGCGGCCGTCGAAGTTGCGGTTACCGGACAGCACCGCGGTCGAGTACAGGTCGCGGTCGATGATTTCCTGCTGAATCTTGGGATCCAGCGCACCGCTCATGCCGTTACAGGTGGTGCAGGCAAAGGCGACCACGCCGAAGCCCAGTTGCTCCAGTTCCGGCAACAGATCGGCCTCTTCCAGGTACATCTTTACCGTCTTGGAACCCGGCGCCAGCGAGGATTTCACCCAGGGCTTGCGGGTCAGGCCCAGCTTGTTGGCGTTGCGGGCAATCAGGCCGGCCGCCACCATGTTGCGCGGGTTGGACGTATTGGTGCAGCTGGTAATGGCGGCGATGATCACCGCGCCATCCGGCATCTTGCCCTCTTCCTGTTCCCACTCACCGGCAATGCCACGCTTGGCCAGTTCAGAGGTCGGCAGGTGCGCGTGCGGGTTGGAGGGGCCGGCCAGTGTCCGTTCAACCTTCGACAGGTCAAACTTCAGTACCCGCTCGTATTCGGCGGTCTTCAGGCTGTCGGCCCACAGACCGGTGTGCTTGGCGTAGTTCTCCACCAGCGCCACCTGGTCGTCTTCACGGCCGGTGAGCTTCAGGTAGTCGATGGTCTGACCATCAATGTAGAACATGGCGGCAGTGGCGCCGTACTCCGGGGTCATGTTGGAGATGGTGGCCCGGTCACCCACGGTCAGGCTGTCGGCGCCCTCGCCGTAAAACTCCAGGTAGGCCCCTACAACCCGCTCTTTGCGCAGGAATTCGGTCAGCGCCAG
>JBPEXK010000313.1:0-5878 GCA_052031745.1 Marinobacter sp.
GTGCAGCGAAAAACGGTGTTGCGGATTACCCGGGATTCCCAGCAGCAGATCGCCCAGTACCTGGGTGTGCTGGCGCTGAGCAATACCGTGGTGGGCATCGCCACCGGCTTGATGTGCTGGGCCATCGGCCTGCCAGACCCAGCTGTGTGGGGCCTGTTTGCCGGCCTGGCCCGGTTCATTCCCTACCTGGGAGTGATTCTGACCATCTCGCTGCTGGCGGTGGTCTCGGCCATCAGCCTGGACGTGGTCTGGATGATGGCGCTGGCCCCGGTGGGCTACCTGGCACTTACCACGCTGGTGGGCTTTTTCATTGAGCCCTGGGTGCATGGTTTCCGCATGGCCATCAATCCGGTGGTGATCTTCGTGTCGATTTTCTTCTGGGGTTGGCTCTGGGGCCCGGTGGGCGTGCTCTTGGCCGTGCCTCTGATGACGGTGATTCAGGTGGTGCTGAAGCAGATCCCGAAACTGCGCCCGGTGTACAAGGTGATTGCCCGCTGAGGGTGTTTCGGATACCCGTAACACCCCCCTGACACCGTCTGCGATGTCTCCTATGCTGAGTTGATAGTTGAGTAAAGTCACATCCAGTCAGCAGGGAGGGATTACTGCGCATGCTACCCACTTCCATGAAGGCAATGGTGCTCACTGGCCATGGTGGCGTCGACAAGCTTGAGTATCAGGAGGTGGCAACGCCACAGCCGGCGCCGGGCGAGGTGCTGGTGCAGGTTACGGCCACGGCCAAGAATAATACCGACCGGAAAGCGCGCGAGGGCCTATACCCCACCAAGAAAGGCGAGATGACCTCGTTCCAGATGGGCGGCAAGCCGACACTGCTGTTCCCGCGGATCCAAGGCGCAGACATAGCCGGCCGCGTTGTGGCCGTGGGAGAGGGCGTGGACGAAAGCCGGATCGGCGAGCGCGGCCTGCTGGATTTCAACATCTACGCCAACGACCGTCGCGACATCAACCTTACCCCGGACTATTTCGGCCATGGCGCCGATGGCGGCTACGCCGAGTACGTGGCGCTGCCTTCCGATCAATTTCACCATATTCCGAACCCGGAACTGTCCGACGCCGAGGTGGCGGCCATGGGGATGTGTTCCTATCAGACCGCGTACCACATGGTGACGTCTGCCAACCTCCAGGCTGGCGAGCGCGTGTTGGTCACCGGTGCCAGTGGTGGCGTGGGCACTGCACTGATTCAGCTGTGCCGCATCGTCGGCGCCATTCCTTACGCCCTGAGCAAACCAGACAAGGCCGAGGCGCTGCTCGAACTGGGCGCGGAAGCCGTGCTGGACCGGTCCGACATGGACAGCTTCGTGGAGCGGGCTAAGGCCGCGACCGGGGGCAAACCCTTCGATGCGGTGATGGATCTGGTAGGCGGCGAAATGACCGATGTGTTCATCGACGCCATGATCTTCGACATGAACGCCCGTACCACTTACCCGCGCCTGAGCATCGCCGGGGCCAGTGGCGGCAACATCAGCGAAATTCTGTGGACCCGGATTTACCTGTACCAGGTGCAGATTTTCGGGGTGTCCCACGGCACCCGCGAGGAGGCCGAGCAGTTGGTGGCCTGGATTCGCGACGGGCAACTGAAACCGGTGCTGCACGGGGCCTTTCGGCTTTCCAATTTGCGGCACGCGGAAAACTACTTTGTGAACCGAGGCAGCAACTACCTGGGCAAGATCGTGATCGTGCCGGATGCCCAGTGGCAGGAACACGGCGAACCCTGGTCCCTGGAGACACTGTGATGAAACCGGAACTGACCATTCAGTTGATGGACACTCACGCCGGCGGCGACGTTAGCCGGATTGTTACCGGCGGCATAGATCCTTTACCCGGCGACACGGTGCGGGCGCAGATGGAGTATTTGCGGGATGATGCCGATGGTTTGCGCCGGTTGTTGTTGGAGGAGCCCCACGGCATACCGGAAATGTCGGTGGACCTGCTGGTGCCGCCCACCGATCCCCGAGCTGTGGCCGGTTACATCATCATGGAGGTGATGGGCTATCCGATTTATTCCGGCTCCAACACCATCTGCACCGCCACCGCCGTGCTTGAGGCCGGCATAGTGCCGAAACAGGAGGGGCGCCAGCAGTTTATGCTGGAGTCGCCCGCCGGCCTGGTGCAGATCGACGCCACCGTGCGCGATGGCGTGGTGGAGGCCATCACCTGCGAAGGCCTGCCCAGTTACATTCACACCTACCGGGCGACTATCGATGTGCCCTCGCTCGGTACGGTGACCTACAGCGTGGCCTACAGCGGTGGTTTCTACGCCCTGGTGGATGCCCAGGAGCTGGGCTTTCATCTCACACTGGACGAAGAACGCGCCCTGGCCAACACGGCTCACGCCATTGTCGAGGCCATCCAGGCCGAGCGCGGCTTCTCCCATTACACCCTGGGCGATGTTGGGCCTTTACCCTTCCTGCACTTTATGGGGCCGGTGGAGCATGTGGCCGAGGGCTATTACCGGTCCCGGTCGGCCACCTATGTGCACCCGGGCGTGATCTGCCGCAGTACCACCGGGACCGGCACCTCGGCCCGGCTGGCACTGATGAACTACGAAGGTCGCATCAAACCCGGTGACCGGCTGGAAACCGTATCCCTGCGGGAAACCGGTTTCATTGGTCACTTCAGTGGGGTCGAGCAGGAAGGTGACCTGGAAGTGGTGAAGAATCACATCACCGGAAAGGGCTATGTGATTGCCCATTCCGACATCGTGGTGAATTGTGACGATCCGATGGTGGATTGCTCCAGCCTGCACCACATCCTGTCCGGCCGGCACGACCATCCGTTTGAGCCTGAGGACTAACTGTCCCGCTGGGCCAAAATTCTTGCCGTTTTAAGAGCCCGCCGCCCGGGGCGGGCCAGCGGCACCGCGCCGCATTCCTGCCCATAAATCTCCCTCATAAATCGTCTGGCATTCGCTCCGTCTTGGTCTAAAGTTTACCTTTACGTAAAGTGAACCCTGTGATACACCTGAAACTCGTGCATTCAACGACAACAACAAATCAGGAGTTGAAAATGAGCCTCCCGGATTACACCGCCGTGTACAACAACTTTGACCCTGCCGCGCTGGAAGCGGAGGTTCTGGATGGCCGCCTGAACAGCGGTCTGAACGTGTGCCACGAGATCGTTGATAAGTGGGCGACCGACCCGCAGAAAGTGGCGCTGTACTACGAAAAGGAAGGGGGCGGCGACGGCGCCCTGACCTTTGCGCAGTTGAAGGAGGCTTCCGCCCGTTTTGCCAACTACCTGAAAGCGCAGGGCATCGGCAAAGGCGATCGGGTTGCGGCCCTGCTGCCCCGTACCCCGGAGCTGCTGATCGTGATTGCCGGCACCCTGCGTGCGGGCGCGGTCTACCAGCCGCTGTTTACCGCCTTCGGCTCCGGCGCCATCGAGTACCGGTTCGAGCGCGCCAGTACCAAGCTGGTGGTGACCAATCCCGAGAACTACCCGAAGCTGCTGGACGTGAAAGGCTGCCCGCCGGTAGTGGGTGTGAATGCCAAGGATATCGACGCCGATCTTCCGGATTTCGAAGAGACACTGGCGGCCCAGTCCGCCGAGTTTGAGCCGGTGCAGGTGACCGGTGACGATCCGTTCCTGCAGATGTTTACCTCCGGCACCGTGGGCAAGTCCAAGGGCGTGGCGGTTCCGGCCAAGGCGCTGCTGGCATTCTATGTGTACATGAAGTACGCCATCGACCTGCGCGACGACGATGTGTTCTGGAACGTGGCCGACCCGGGCTGGGCCTATGGTCTGTACTACGCGGTGGTGGGGCCGCTGCTGATGGGTCACGCCACCCACTTCAATCCGGGCGGTTTCACTCCGGAATCCACCTACGACATGATCCGCAAGTACAAGATCACCAACCTGGCAGCGGCGCCTACGGCCTACCGTCTGCTCAAGGCCAACGATCACGTGCTGCCGGAAGGTGAGAATCTGGGGCTGCGGGTGGCCAGCAGTGCCGGCGAGCCGCTCAACCCTGAGGTGGTCAACTGGATCAACAAGCGTCACTTCTGCCCGGTGAAAGACCACTACGGCCAGACCGAAACCGGCATGACCTGCTGCAACTTCCATGGCCTGGAGCACCCGGTTAAGGAAGGCTCCATGGGTTACGCCTCACCGGGCCACCGGGTGGTTGCCCTGAACGAAAAGAACGAGGAAGTGGGTGAGGGCGAAGTCGGCCAGCTGGCCGTGGACGTGGCGGCGTCTCCGCTGTTCCACTTTGACGGCTACACCTGGGGCGAGAAAGACCCGTTCGTGAAGGGTTACTACCTCACTGGCGACATGGTGATCAACAACGGCGGCGGCTGCTTCTCCTTCAGCGGCCGGGATGACGACATCATCACCACCGCCGGTTACCGAGTTGGCCCCGCCGATGTGGAAAGCACGCTGCTGGAGCACGCCGCCGTGGCGGAATCTGGTGTGGTGGGCAAGCCTGACGAGAAACGGGGCTCCATCATCAAGGCCTATGTGGTGGTCAAGAGTGACCAGGCCCCAGCCGACGATCAGGCTCTGAAAGACGAGTTGCAGGAGCTGGTGCGCCGGCGTTTGTCCACCCACGCGTTCCCGCGGGAAATCGAGTTTGTGGACGAGCTGCCGAAAACCCCGAGCGGTAAGATCCAGCGGTTTGTTCTGCGCAATCGCGCCAAGGACGAGCCGCACGCATGATCATTACCTTCGAGGAACTGCAGGCGTTTCTCGACGAGCAGTTTCCGCAGGGTGCCGCTTTCGGCACCCTGCAGGAGCTTGGCGATGGCTGGGCGGAAATGAAACTGGACGTGGACGAGGAACACCTGAGGCCCGGCGGCACTGTCTCCGGGCCGGCCATGATGGGCCTGGCGGATGTCACTCTGTACGCCGCGCTGCTGAGCAAGATTGGCCTGGTGCCCCTGGCGGTGACCACCAACCTCAACATCAATTTCCTGCGCAAACCGGTCGCACACAAACCCATCTGGGCCCGGGCCACCATGCTGAAAGTGGGCCGCACCATGGGCGTGGGCGAGGTGTTTGTCTATTCCGAAGGCGCGGACGAGCCGGTGGCTCACTCCACCATGACCTATTCGATCCCACCCAAACGGTGATTTCATGCAGATTCGAGATTCGATCGTTGCGCTGGGTGAGGGCATCCATGTGGAGGTGCGCCGGATCACCCACCCGGAGCCAGAGTCGCAACTGCCGTCCCCGCGGCCGACGCTGGTGTTCCTTCACGAATCCCTGGGCAGCATCGCCCTGTGGCGCAAATTCCCTGAGCGCCTGGCCAAGGCCACCGGCTACGATGCCCTGATCTATAACCGTCTGGGCTATGGCGCCTCGTCCGACGAGGAACTGCCCCGGCCCTACGATTACCAGGAACGTGAGGGCGCCGTGGTACTGCCGCGGCTGCTGGATGAGCTGGGCCTGGATAAGGTGGTGCTGATCGGCCACAGCGACGGCGGCTCCATCGCCCTGATTGCTGCCGGTGCCCTGGGCGACCGGGTACAGGGTCTGATCACTATGGCGGCCCACACCTACGCCGATCAGCTCACCATCGATGGCATTACCGAGATGATCGATCGCTATCAGAGCACCGATCTGCGGGACAAGCTGCACCGCTACCATGGTGCCCGTACCGACGAGCTGTTCCGGGCCTGGCACACAGTATGGCTAGATGAGGGCTTCGACGCCTCGCTGGATTTCAGCCACTGGCTGGAAGCTATTCGATGTCCGGCTATGATCATACAAGGGGAGGTTGATGAATACGGCGTGCCGGAACAGGTGACCGACATTGTCGCCGGCATTGGTCCATCAGCCCAGCCGCTTTTCCTGCCAGACACTGGTCATTCGCCCCACCTCGAAAAACCGGACCAGGTCCTGGAGCTGGTCTGCGACTTTT
>JBPEXK010000314.1:0-14592 GCA_052031745.1 Marinobacter sp.
TGAATTTCTATCTGATGGTGCAGGACGGCGCCATGCGCATCCCGGTCGAGCTGGAAACCTGGCACTTCGGCTGGCCCCTCCTGGCGGCCACCGGTGTCGGTATCGTGATGACCTGGTTCCATCAGCGCGAGCGTTCCCGCTTCAGCGTGCCCGACCTGGTGCTGATCGTCTGCTCCATCGCCGTGGCCGGCTATTTCCTGGTGGTTTACAACACCGCCATGCGGATGTCGACCGGCACCTCCTTTGCCCCCATTGGCATCTCCTTTGCCGCCATCGCCGGCACCGCGCTGATCATGGAACTGACCCGTCGGGTCGCGGGCATGGCCCTGGTGGTCATCGGTCTGGTGTTCCTGGCGTACGTGTTCGCAGGTCCTTACCTGCCGGGCTTCCTCGGTTATCCGGGCCTGTCGGTGCAGCGCTTCTTCAGCCAGGTCTACACCGATGCCGGTATCCTCGGCCCGACCACCGCGGTGTCGTCCACCTACATCATCCTGTTCATCATCTTTGCCGCCTTCCTGCAGGCGTCCAAGGTGGGTGATTACTTCGTCAATTTCGCCTTTGCCGCCGCAGGTCGTTCCCGGGGTGGTCCGGCGAAGGTGTCCATTTTTGCCTCCGGCCTGATGGGCATGATCAACGGCACCAGTGCCGGTAACGTGGTGTCCACCGGCTCCCTGACTATTCCGCTGATGAAGCGGGTGGGTTATAGCAAGAAGTCCGCTGGCGCGGTCGAAGCGGCCGCCTCCACCGGGGGCCAGATCATGCCGCCAATCATGGGCGCGGGCGCGTTCATCATGGCTGAGATCACCGGTATTCCCTACACCGAAATCGCCATTGCGGCGATCATTCCGGCGATCCTGTACTTCGCCTCGGTTTACTTCATGGTCGATTTCGAGGCCAAGAAACTGGGCATGCGCGGCATGCGCGAGGACGAGCTGCCGAACCTGAAGCGCCTGATCAAGCAGGCCTACCTGTTCGTGCCCATCGTGATCCTGATTGTGGCGCTGTTCCAGGGCTACTCGGTGATTCGCGCCGGTACCCTGGCGACCGTGTCCGCCGCCGTGGTGAGCTGGATCTCCCCGAACAAGATGGGCATTGCCGCCATCCTCCGGGCCCTGGAGATTGCCTCCTACATGGCGATCCAGATCATCGTGGTGTGTGCCGCGGCCGGGGTAATTGTCGGGGTCATCTCCCTGACCGGCGTGGGTGCGCGCTTCTCCGTGCTGCTGCTGGATGTGGCTGCGGCCAGCAACCTGTTGGCGCTGGTGTTTGCCATGTTCATCTCCATCCTGCTGGGCATGGGTATGCCGACCACGGCCGCCTACGCGGTGGCCGCCTCGGTGGTGGCACCGGGCCTGGTGCAGTTGGGCATTGAGCCGCTGACCGCGCACTTCTTCGTGTTTTATTTCGCGGTCGTGTCGGCGATTACGCCGCCGGTTGCGCTGGCTTCCTACGCCGCGGCCGGCATCTCCGGTGCCAATGCCATGGAGACCTCGGTGGCCTCGTTCCGGATTGGTATCGCCGCCTTCATCGTGCCGTTCATGTTCTTCTACAACGATGCGCTGCTGATGGAAGCGAGCTGGTTCGAGGTGGCCCGGGCCCTGGTGACCGCCACCTTCGGGGTCTACATCCTGTCCGCCGGGGTACTGGGCTGGTTCGCCCGGGTGTCGGCGCCCTGGGTTACCCGCATCCTGCTGATCGTGGCCGCTGTGCTGATGATCGAGGGCGGTATCTGGACCGACTTCGCCGGCTTCATGCTGGCGGTGGTGGCGTTCCTGACCCAGCGTCAGCGGGCGGGCAAGATGGCCACCGCCTGAGCCCAGACCCGGCTTCGGGCCGGGGCGCCGCAGCCCTGCGGTTGTCCCGCCCGAAGCCGGGCGCTACCCTAGCGGTTTTTGCAGGAACCGGTCTCTATGTCCTTCCGTGTTGGCGCACTTGCGCTTCTAGTTGTGACCCTGGTGCTGTCCTGGATTTTGGGCGGCTGGGTCGGCTACCGCCAGGTCGAGCAGGAAAGCCTGGAGGAGTCCTTCCGCTACCGTCAGTTGGTGGCGAACGAGCTGAACCGGTACCTGCCCATTCCCGAGCTGATGGCGGAACACCCGCTGCTGGAGGATGCCCTGCGGTATCCCGATGACCCCTGGGTAATCCGGCAGGCCAACGAAGAAATGCAGCGCATGGCCACCATTGTCGGCAGTTCCGATGTCTACCTGATGGACACCTCGGGTCTAACCATCGCCGCCAACAATTATCAGCAGGCGGACAGTTTCATCGGTCGCAACTACGCGTTTCGGCCTTACTTTTCCGACGCCATGGCCTCCGGCCAGTCGGCGGTCTACTTTGCTCTCGGGCTGATGTCTGGCGTCCGCGGGCTGTATTTCTCCCATCCCATTCGCGGCCACGACGGCGACCTGCTCGGGGTTATCGCGGTGAAGGTGCTGGTGCACGAGCTGGAATCCCAGTGGCAGCGCCCGGCCTCCCTGAGTGAGGCCGAGATGGTGGTGCTCGACCCCTTGGGCATCAGTTTCCTGGCCAGCAAGCCCCAGTGGCTGTATCGGCATTTCGAACCCTACGACGGTGCAGAACTGGGAACCGAGGCGCGCCTGCGCTACCCGGATCGGGAGCTGGCGCCCATGCCCATCCAGCCCTTGGGACGTCCTTGGGGGCTGTCGCCACAGTCGACCAAGATTCGCATCCAGGGCGAGGGCCATGGCGGCGATTACCTGAGTGTGCGCACCCCGTTGCCGCGGCTGGACTGGTCGCTGCAGGTGATGGTCAGCACCAGGCCGGTGTTCTGGACCCGGCTGGCCTTTGTCGGCGGCGGCCTGGCGCTGTACCTGGGCGGTCTTTTAACCTGGTTGTACCTCCGTGAGCGCTACCGTCGGGAGGCGGAGCTGTCCCTGCGGGGGGAGCAGCTGGAGCGCAGCGTGGCCGAGCGCACCGCCGACCTGGAGCGCTCGAACCAGCAGTTGCTGGAAGAGATCCAGGAGCGAGAGCGGACCCAGAACGAGTTGCGGGAAACCCAGCAGGAACTGATTCAGGCCGCCAAGCTGGCGGTGCTGGGCCAGATGTCCGCGGGCCTGAACCATGAAATGAACCAGCCACTGACGGCGATCCAGACCTACGCCCGCAACAGCCAGAAGTTCCTGCAGAAGGGCGCCAGCGAGATGGTGGACGCCAACCTGAAGGAAATCGTCAGCCTGTGCGCAAAGATGTCCGAGCTGACCCGGCAGTTCAAGGTGTTCGCCCGCAAATCCGAGGGCCCGCCCTCGGTGGTGGACCTGTGCCAGCCCATCGACGCCGCGCTCAAGATCATCCGGGCCCAGAGCGGCAGCGCCGATACCGAGATCGTCTGGCAGCGGCCGGATCGTCCGGTGATGTGCCACGGCGACCTGATCCGCATCGAACAGGTGATGGTCAACCTCCTGGCCAACGCCATGCAGGCAGTGGAGGGCCGGGATCAACCGAAGATCAGCATCGAGATCCGCGATCAGGGCGAGCACTGGCAGTGTGTGGTGCGCGACAACGGCTCCGGCTTGCCAGGCAACTGCGAGCAGATCTTCGAGCCGTTTTTTACCACCAAGTCGGTCAAGCAGGGGTTGGGGCTGGGCCTGTCGATCTCGCGCCAGATCGTCGATGCCCTGGGTGGTCGACTCACCGGTCAGAACCGGACCGATGGTCCGGGCGCGGAATTCGTGTTGACCCTGAAAAAACGTGAGGCCATGGAATGACAGAACCTTCGGTAATCTTTGTCGATGATGATCCCCACATCCGTCAGGCCATCAGCCAGACCTTTGCCCTGGAGGAGTTGCCGGTGGCCTGTTTCGAGGACGCCCCGTCCGCGCTCGAGGCCATTTCTGCCAACTACGAGGGGGTGGTGCTGTGCGACTACAACATGCCGGGCATGGACGGGCTGGCGATGCTGGATCGGATCCGGGCGCTGGACGACGCCATTCCGGTGATCATCCTGACCGGGCAGGGCGATATCAGTACCGCGGTGTCTGCCATGCAGCAGGGGGCTTACGATTTCATCGAGAAACCCTTCGACCATGAAGAGCTGATCGAGCTGTTGCGCCACGCCCTCGAGAAGCGCCATCTGGCCCTGGAGAACCGGCGCCTGAAGGCCCAGCTTCGGCACCTGGCCCGGCCGGGTCCGCGGCTGTTGGGGGAGTCGGCAACCATGCAGCGGGTGATGGCGACCATCGATCCGGTGCTGGACATTTCCGCCAGCGTGCTGCTGCACGGCGAGACCGGTTCCGGCAAGGACGCGCTGGCCCGCTACATCCACGAGAACAGTCAGCGCAGCGCCCACAATTTTGTCGCCATCAACTGCGGGGCGGTGCCGGAGAACCTGATCGAGAGCGAGCTGTTCGGGCACGAGCCCGGGGCCTTCACCGGCGCCGACAAGCGCCGCATCGGCAAGATTGAACACGCGCACCGGGGCACGCTGTTCCTGGACGAGCTGGAGAGCATGCCCATGCCGCTGCAGGTGAAACTGCTGCGGGTACTGGAAGAGCAGAAAGTGGAGCGCCTGGGCAGCAACCAGGCCATCGATGTGGACGTGCGCATCATTGCCGCCACCAAGGCCGATCTTAAGGAACTCAGCGACGCCGGCGAATTCCGGTCCGATCTGTACTACCGGCTCAACGTGGTGAAGGTGGACATCCCGCCGCTGCGGGAGCGCAAGGAGGACATTCCGACCCTGTTCCACCACTTTGTCCTGATTGCCGCCGCCCGTTACGACCGCGAGAGCATACCCTTGGACGCCAGCCAGGCGGCCCGGCTGATGCAGCATTCCTGGCCGGGCAACGTGCGGGAGCTGCGCAACCTGGCCGAGCGCTACGTGCTGCTGGGCCCGGCTGCCCTTGATGGCAACACCGGCAATGGCGCCGGTGATGTCGCCGGTCGCCAGACCCTGGCCGAGATGATGGACGGCTTCGAACGTTCCGCCATCGTCAGTGCCCTGAACGCCTGTCACGGCAGCATCAAGGACACCATGGTCCAGCTTGGCATTGCCCGCAAGACCCTCTACGACAAGATGAAAAAGCACGGCCTCGACAAGGCGCAGTTCAAGGACTGAGCCGGGGCCAAGTGCTCTGGTTACGGACTGTTTCCAAACTCCTCAAGAGGTCCAATTATCTTTCTGTTAATGGTCCGGTAACATAGCGGAAAACTGCCTGTCCCGGTGATCCCGGGGCAGTTCCCGCATCCAAAAAAACCAAAAGTTTTCGCTATGAAAAATCTGACCATACAGACTCGAGTGTTGTTGCTGGCCTTGGTGCCGGTGATTGTGCTGACGGCATTTCTGACTTCCTACAACCTGAATGAGGCCGGGGAGATCGGCGAGGAAGCCGTGGCCAGTTTCTCCACCGACATGGAAGCCAGTAAGCGCGAGGAGCTGAAGAATTACCTGGAGCTGGCGCGCACCTCCATCGCCCACCTGTACAATCAGCCGGGTTCCGCGGACGACCCGGAAATTCGGGCCCAGGCCTTCGATATTCTGCGTCAGTTGCGCTTCAACGACTCTGGCAGCCCGGGCTACATCTTCGCCTACGACACCAGCGGCGTGAACGTGATGCACGGGGTGAAGCCGGCCCTGGAAGGCAAGAACCTGTGGGGCTTCCAGGATCCCAACGGCACCTACCTGATTCGAGAACTGGTCAAGGCCGCGCGCAGTGGCGGCGGTTATGTGTCCTACGGCTGGAAGAACAGCGATTCGGGTGAAGTGGCGCCGAAACTGGGCTACGCCGAGATGTTGCCGAAGTGGAACATCATGATCGGCACCGGCTTCTGGGTCGACGGCCTGGAAGGCCAGATTGCCGCCATGGATGCCAAGGTTGAGGAGTCCCTGAGCGACGCCGTGTTCGGTTCCATCACCACCTCCCTGGTGGCGCTGGCGCTGATCGTGATGCTGGCCCTGGTGGTGGTGCGCAGCATCATCCGGCCGCTGAAGTCAGCCGTTTCTGCAATGAACGACATTGCCAGCGGTGACGGTGACCTGACCCGCCGTCTGGCCATCGACGGCAAGGACGAACTGAGCCAGTTGGCCACCGCGTTCAACAGCTTTGCCGACCAGGTCCACGGTCTGGTGGAGCGCGTGCTGTCGTCCACGCGCACCCTGAACGAGGCCTCGGCGGAACTGAACGAGGTCATGGCCGAAGCCGAGGGTGGGGTTGAGCGTCAGAAGTCTGAAAGTGACCAGGTGGCCACGGCCATGAACGAGATGACTGCGGCGGCCCAGGAAGTGGCCAACAACGCCAGCGAGGCTTCAGACGCGGCCGATCACGCCAACGCCCAGGTCTGCGATGCCCAGGGGCTGGTGCACCAGACCATCGGGGTGATCGGTGGCCTGTCCGAGCAGGTGGAAGAGGGCGTGAAGGTGATCGAGAAACTCGGCGCCGATTCCCGGAAGATTGATAACGTGCTGGAGGTGATTCGTGAAATCGCCGACCAGACCAACCTGCTGGCTCTGAACGCCGCCATTGAGGCAGCCCGAGCCGGTGAGGCCGGTCGCGGCTTTGCGGTGGTGGCCGATGAGGTCCGTACCCTGGCCAGCCGGACCCAGCAGAGCACCCAGGAAATCCAGGACACCATCGAGCGTCTGCAGAGCGGTGCCAGCAACGCCGTGACCCTGATCGGCTCGATCAGCGAGCGCAGCGAGGCGACCGTGGTGGAAACCCGTCAGGTTAACGATGCCCTCCAGCGCATCAACCAGGCGGTCAGCACCATCAACGACATGAACTCCCAGATCGCCAGCGCGGCGGAGGAGCAGACCAGCGTCTCCGAAACCATCAACCAGAACGTGCACGAGATCGTGGCCATCACCGAGCAGACCGCCGACGGCACCCGCCGGGCCGGAGCGGCGACCCAGCGCCTGAAGGCGTTGGCGTCGGAGATGTCCGATCAGGTCAGCCGCTACAAGGTTTGACCGCGTAGGCAATTAAAAAACCGGGGCCTGGCCCCGGTTTTTTTGTGCCTGCCGAACGCCGGCGGTTTAGAGGTTGGCCTCGGCGAACTCGGCCAGCACCGAGCGCGGCACACCCTGCAGGTGGATGTGGGCGCCGTGGCGGAAACTCTTGAAGCGTTCGGTCATGTAGGTCAGCCCGGAGCTGAGCGCGCTCAGGTACGGGGTGTCGATCTGCGCCAGGTTACCCAGGCAGATCACCTTGGAGCCGTTGCCGGCCCGGGTAATGATGGTCTTGATCTGGTGTGGGGTCAGGTTCTGGGACTCGTCGATGATGATCAGGCTGTGCTGGAAGCTCCGGCCGCGGATGTAGTTCATCGATTTGAAGTGCAGGGGCACCTTGCTGAGGATGTAGTCGACGCTGGCGGTCATGTTCTCATCGTCCTCGTGCAGGGCCTCGAGGTTGTCGACGATAGCGCCCAGCCAGGGCTCCATCTTCTCCGCCTCGGTGCCTGGCAGGAAGCCGATGTCCTCGTCCAGGCCCTGGGTCGAGCGAGTGGCGATGATGCGCTTGTACAGCTTGCTGGCCACCGTCATTTCGATGCAGGCGGCCAGGGCAAGGATGGTCTTGCCGGACCCGGCCGAACCGGTCAGGTTGACCAGGTGCACGTCCGGGTCCAGCAGCAGGTTCAAGGCCAGCGCCTGGTACACATCCCGGGGCACCAGGCCCCAGACTTCCTCGTTCATCAGGTCGTGCTGATGCAGGTCGCGGATTACCACCTGGGTGTCCGACAGGTCTGAGACCTTGCCGACAAAGCCCTGCTGGTCGATGACAAATTCGTTGATGTTCAGCCGCGCCAGCTCTCCCTCGCGCTTGAGGATGTGTTCGGTGATGCCTTCACGCTGAATGGTCTCTACCTTCTCGATGGTGTCCCAGAACGAGTTGGGGAATTCCTTGTAGCCCTTGGGCAGCAGATCGATGTCATCGAGCAGCTGGTCGTTGTGGTAGTCCTGGGCCTCAACACCAAAGCCCCGCGCCTTGAGCCGCATATTGATGTCCTTGCTCACCAGGATGATGTCCCGGCTCTTGTGCCGGTTCTGCAGGGCAGCAAGGGTGTTGATGATCTTGTTGTCGTTCAGGTGTTCGGGCAGGGAATGGGAATTGACATGGTCGGTACTCATCAGGATGAGCAGCTTGCCCAGGGGTTCGGCCTTCTTGCCCCGCACGATGGGCACGCCCTTTTCGATTTCCTTCGGCGTCGCATCGCCCAGCAGTTTGTCGATGTTCCGTATGGCCTGGCGACAGTCCGCCGCAACGGCCTGCTTACCGGACTTCAGGCTGTCGAGTTCTTCGAGGACGGTCATCGGGATGATGACATCGTGTTCTTCAAAGTTGAGGAGGGCGTTGGGGTCGTGGATCAGGACGTTGGTGTCGAGGACGTACATCTTTTTGCGAGCTTGCGGTGCTCTGGGCATAGGTAGCGCTACCTCTCTGGTGGCTCAATCGTTATCGGTGCAACGGCGCGTGAGTTCCGAATCCGATATCAGTTTAAGCATGTCATAAGTGGTTATAATACCGGTTATTTTCTTCTCCCTGGTGACAAAGATACGGTGCAGGTGCTCGCGCATCATAATATCCGCAATGTCGCGCACGGGCGTCTGCTCGTCAACCGATAAAATGCTTGGCGTCATAATATCCCGGACTTCCACCGGAACCTTGCCCATCTCCTCGAAAATGACCTTTTTCAGGCGCCGCGCCTCTTCTTCCTCTTCCGCGGTCAACTGACCGGCCTCGTCGTTGCGGCGGGCGTTCCAGCGAAACTCGGTGATGTCCTTGAGGGTCACGATGCCAATAATGTCACCGTGATCGTCGGTGACCGGGCTACCGGTGATTTCGTTGTCGGTGAGAAAGCGGGCCAGGCGATCCATGGTCCAGGAGTGGGGCACTGCTTTGATGCTGGGGGTCATGATCTCGAAAGCGAGAACGGTCATTGAACGGGGCCTGCCTTCCGTGGGTTTTGCTCAAGCTTAGCTTTTCGGCGGGTGTGCGTCACCCCTTCAGTGATCGGAGTGACGCACATCCACCAGGGCACCCTGGTCGTCGTAGATCAGTTGGTAACCCTGATAGCGCTCCTTGGCGGCGACCTGTTCCAGGGCCTGCAGGGAGCGCACCGGAATATCGACCAGCAGCGAATTCACCAACCAGCCGGGCAGGGCGCCGTTGGGGTCGGTGTGCTGCAGCCAGATCATGCGGGTCTGGTCGCCCTCGGGGATGAAGCGATAGAGGGTGTCGGAGCGGTCGACGCGAACCCGGTTGTCGAACTCCGCGCGCTGGTTGGGGGTGGCGTTCAGGTCCATCACGATCTCGCCGGTGGCCTGGTCGCCGCGGGTTCGGATGTGCAGCACGTAGTCGCGGTCGGTGACTGGCCAGGGCATGTCGTTGACCGAGTAGGCGTAGCGGTCGTGGAACGAGCCCTGGCCGAAGGCGTAAGACTCGGTGCAGTTGTGGACCCACTCCATGCACGATTTCGGGTTGATCATCACGGCCATCAGGGTTTCGATCGGCGCGTCCAGTACCGCTTCGGCCTTGAAGGCCTTGAAGCTGGAGTTGCCCCGGTCGATGGTGTACACCCGAATGTTGTCGGCTTCCTTGCGCAGACTCCAGCCATCGGCGTTCTCGGCGGGCAGCTCGGCCTTGACGGCAGCGCTGGCGAGCGCGGCGAACAGCAGAGCACAGAGTCCCCCGGTGAGGGCTGAGGCGCAGCCCGTGAAACGGTGGGCTCCGGTCTTTCTCATGGGTTAAACTTCCTTGATGTGGTGGCCGCAGTCTAACATGAGGCAATGGCGGACAAGGCCACGAAAACAAGGGATTGTGAACCAGGTAACTCCCTGGGCCGCTGCTCCCGCGAATTGGCCCAAATCGACGCTGACATGACTGCACGCAAGCTGATTGATGACAACGGACGTTTCACCCCGGGCGTGATCGACCACGTGGTCGACGAGATCAACTACCTGGACTATGACCTGCGCACCGTAATGGATCGCCCGCGTTCCCGGCTGGCCAGGCGCTGGCGGTTCAACCAGTTCCAATTCGTCAGTGCCATGGGCCCGAGCTGGGTATTTGGCATGGCACTGGTGGATTTGAAGCTGGTGGCCAACGGCTTTTTCTACCTGTTCGATTTCGAGACCGGGGCCCTGCACGAGCGTTCGTTTGTGCAGCCGTTTGCCCGTGGCAGCCGGATCGACCCGCATCCGGAGCAGGGTACTGCGTCATTCACCAAGGGCGAGGCATCACTGCGGGTGAATGCCGCTGCCGGCGGGCGCAACGTCAGCGTCTCGGCGCCCGGGGGCATTCGCGTGGATCTGGAGATCAAGGACGACCACGATCCCCTGCGCCTGGTCTGCCCGGCCGGGTACAACGGCTGGGTGTTCACCCGTAAATCCGCGGGCTTGCCGGTGGAGGGCGAAATTCGCTGGGATCACCGCATCTGGCGCTGTGGTCCCGAGACCCGGGCCTCAGTGGACTGGAGTTGCGGTTTTATGCGGCGGGAAACCGCCTGGAATTGGGCCAGTATGGCCGGAACCCAGGCCGACGGCCGTGCACTCGGGCTCAATCTGGCGGCCGGGGTGAACGAAACCGGGATGACCGAGAACGCGCTCTGGCTCGATGGTCGCTGTATCCGGGTTGGCACGGCCCGGTTTGAGTTCGACCGGTACCGGCCAGGGGCCGACTGGTACGTCAGCACCGACGATGGACGCGTGGCGCTGCAATTTACCCCGTCCGGGGTCAGGCGGGAAAAGCTGAACGCACTGGTCCTGGCGTCCAATTTCCGCCAGTTCATTGGCACGTTTACTGGCTTCGTGCGGGACGATGCCGGAAACAAAATCCCCGTAGACGGGCTACGGGGATTGATGGAAGACCACTACGCCCGTTGGTAGGGCGTGGTAAGGGTGGCCTCGGTCGCTACCGCTCGGGCAGGGTGACGTTCAGTTCCAGCACCGAGCAGCTGTCGTTGCGGTCGACTTCCACCTGGACCATGTCGTCGCTGATCTGCACGTACTTGCGAATGACTTCCAGCAGTTCCTGCTGCAGTCTGGGCAGATAGTCCGGCTGGTCGCGCTGGCCCCGCTCGTGGGCCACGATGATTTGCAGGCGTTCCTTGGCAACGCTGGCGGTACTGGTTTTCTTGCCTTTGAAGTAATCGAGGAAACTCATCCCTTAGCCTCCCTTGAACATCCGTGAGAAGAAACCCTTCTTCTGGGCGGTCATGAACCGGTGCTCCCGGTCCTCGCCCAGAAGCCGGCCGACGGCGTCGTCGTAAGCCTGGCCGGCGTCGCTTTCTCCTTCAAGAATGACCGGCAGGCCCTGGTTGGAGGCGTTCAGCACCACCTGGCTTTCCGGAATCACGCCGAGCAGCGGAATGGCTAGGATTTCCTCGACATCGCCCACCGACAGCATCTCGCCCCTTTCAACCCGGTGCGGGTTGTAGCGGGTGAGCAGCAGGTGTTCCTTGACTGGATCCTGGCCCATCTCCGCGCGCCGGGACTTGCTCTGCAGGATGCCCAGGATGCGATCGGAATCCCGCACCGAGGACACTTCCGGGTTGGTGACCACGATAGCCTCGTCGGCGTAGTACAGGGCCATCAGGGCACCGTGCTCAATACCGGCGGGGGAGTCGCAGACGATGTAGTCGAAGGTTTCCGACAGCTCGTTGATGACCTTCTCGACGCCATCTTTGGTCAGGGCTTCCTTCTCCCGGGTCTGGGACGCGGGCAGGATGTACAGGGTATCCACCCGCTTGTCGCGAATGAGCGCCTGGTTCAGGGTTGCCTCGCCCTGGATGACGTTGACGAAGTCGTACACGACCCGTCGTTCGCAGTTCATGATCAGGTCGAGGTTACGCAGGCCTACGTCAAAATCGATGACGACGGTTTTGTGGCCGCGTTTGGCAAGACCGGTGCTGATCGAGGCGCTGGTGGTGGTTTTACCAACGCCGCCCTTTCCTGAAGTAACGACAATGATTCTAGCCAAGGTTCATTTCCTGTTTCGCGGTGGATTCGTATCTGCGGAATGATCCGTTCAAAGTGTTGCAGTCCGTCTCGATATCAGGCCTTGTCCAGTGGCGTCACCACCAGCAGGTCGTCCCTGAGCTGGATCTGTACAGCGCTCTTCCAGCCGTTGTCCTGAAGATCTTCGGAGATTTTATAGTGTCCGGCGATGGACACAAGCTCCGCCTCAAGAGATTGGCAGAAAACCCGGGCTGACTCGGCGCCGTGGATGCCCGCCAGGGCCCGGCCCCGCAGTGGGCCATAGACGTGGATGTTGCCAGCGGCAAGCACTTCGGCGCCCGCCTGCACCGGGGCCAGGATGATCAGGTCACCGTCGGGGGCATAAACCTGTTGGCCTGATCGGACTGGCTGGTTTACCACCCGGGCCGGGGCCGGCTCGGATGGGGCCGAGTTGTTGGGCTCTGATGCCTGCGCGGAGGGCTCTGATGATGAGGTTGAGGGCTCTGATGACGAGGGTTCGGGCGTTTGGGCCCGGTCCCGATGGCCGGTGCCGGGCAGCAGCGCCAGGGCGGCGCCCCGGGCCAGCCGGCGCTGGTCGTCATTACCGCCGCGCACGCCCACCACGTGGATCTGGTGGCGTCGGCAGGTACCGATGATCTTGAAGAAATCCAGCTCGCTGTCCAGGCCCTCGTACTTCTCGAGGCTGACGATGATGGGGATGTCTTTGAAGAACCCCGGTGCCTGACTGATCTTGTCCTTGAGCGTGGCTTCAAAGTCCTCGGCATCGAAGTAATGCAGCTCCAGGGCGGTCATCGACACGCTGGCGCTTTTCAACTGGAAAACCTGCTGGACTCCCGGGCTGGCAGTGTCGGTCATGACGCGGTTTCTTCCTTGGTGTTGGACTGCGGGCGGGGGATCAGCGGGCGGTCGTCGAACTCGATACCGGACCAGCCGGTGCTGATGAACTGGCGGATATTGCCGTGACTGTCCCCGGCGGGGTCGTCGAGCACCTGCTGGTAGTGTTGCGCGAACAAGGCCAGGGTGTCGGCTTCCGACAGGTTGCAGTACTGGCCCAGGGCGAATACCCGGCAGGAACCGGCATTTTCGCCGGCGGCATTATACAGCGGGCCGTTGTGAAAACCGGTGGCCTGGTACTGGAAATGCCGCTCAATCAGCGCAAGGGTATCGTCGAAGTCGGCGTGGCCGGCGGCCAGGGACGCCAGGTGGATGCGAACCGCCTCGTTCACCGTCATTGCTTGTGGTCCTGTTTGGCGCCGGTCTGGTAGCGGTCCTTCCACTCCTCGTAGGGCATGCCATAGATCTCTTCCCGGGCCTGGGGGTCGGAAATCTCGAAACCCTGCTGTTCAGCCTCGGCCCGATACCACTTGGACAGGCAGTTGCGGCAGAAGCCGGCCAGGTTCATCAGGTCGATGTTCTGCACTTCGGTGTGCGTACGCAGGTGGTCTACCAGCCGACGGAAGGCGGCCGCTTCAATTTCGGTGCGTTTGGATTCGGGGATTGGGTTAGTCATGGAGCCTCGCGCTGTCGTCAACTCGTGGTCGTTGGAATTCCTGACATTCTCAGCATAGTAGCTTAAGATACAAGGCTGTATAAATGTACAGAATGTTGACGCGAGTTCCAGGCCCCATGCACCAGCGCAAGATCATCCACGTGGATTGTGACTGCTTCTACGCCGCAGTAGAGATGCGCGACGATCCCACCTTGCGGGACGTGCCGCTGGCGGTGGGCGGTGAGGGCGGACGCGGCGTGGTCACCACCTGCAACTACAAGGCCCGGGCCTTTGGGGTGCGTTCCGCCATGCCCGGCAGCGAGGCGCGCCGGCTGTGCCCGGGGCTGGTCACGGTGCCGACCGACATGGCCCGCTACCGCGCCGCCTCCCAGCAGGTGATGGCGATACTGCGGGAGGTCACGGATCTGGTGGAGCCGCTGTCCCTGGACGAGGCCTACCTGGATGTCTCGGAAGTCACCGAGCACAAGGGCAGCGCCACGCTCATGGCCCGCTACCTACGAGAACGAATTCTCAAGGAAGTGGGGATCACCGTTTCGGCCGGGGTCGCACCCAACAAGTTTCTGGCCAAGATCGCCAGCGACTGGCAGAAACCCGATGGCCTGTTCGTGATCCGCCCGGAGGATGTCGAAGGGTTTGTGCGCACGCTGCCGGTGCAGAAGCTGTTCGGGGTCGGGCAGGTGACCGCGGGCAAGCTCCACGCCCTGGGGGTGGAAACCTGCGGTGATCTGCAGGCCATCGGCCCGGACGTGTTGATGGACCGCTTTGGCAAACAGGGCTACCGCCTGCATGAAATGGCCCACGGCCGGGATGAGCGTCCGGTGGTGATTTCCCGGATCGCCAAATCCATCAGTGTGGAACGCACCTTTTCCCAGGACCTGCCCGATCGCGCCGCTTGCGAGACCGTGATGGCCTCACTGGTGGCCGACCTGAATCTGCGCCTGGCTCGCAAGGCCCGACGCAAACCAATCCACAAGCTGTTTATCAAGATTCGCTACAGCGACTTTTCCACCCACACCCTCGAGCGGGTGCGCGAGCAGGTGCAGGAGCCGCAGCTGGAGGATTACCTGCCGCTGTTCAAGGAATTGGCCGGGGACCAGGATCGCCCGGTGCGCCTGCTGGGGCTGGGGGTGCGCTTTCGCAACGACGACGCCCC
>JBPEXK010000315.1:0-12105 GCA_052031745.1 Marinobacter sp.
GGCATTCCATGGGATTTAACTGCGGCATCGTCGGCCTTCCCAACGTCGGCAAATCCACCCTGTTTAACGCACTGACCAAATCCGGCATCGGCGCGGAAAACTTCCCGTTCTGCACCATCGAACCGAACGCGGGCGTGGTGGCCATGCCCGACCCTCGCCTGACCAAGCTGGCCGAGATCGTCAAGCCCGAGCGGACCATCCCCACCACAATGGAGTTCGTGGACATCGCCGGCCTGGTGGCGGGCGCCTCCAAGGGTGAAGGCCTGGGCAACCAGTTCCTGGCCAACATTCGCCAGACCGACGCCATTGCCCACGTGGTGCGCTGCTTCGAAGACGGCAACGTGATCCACGTGGCCAACAAGGTGGACCCGGCCTCTGACATCGACGTGATCAACACCGAACTGGCCCTGGCCGACCTGGATACCGTCGAGAAGGCCATCAAGCGCGTGCAGCGCGTGGCCAAGAGTGGCGATAAGGAAGCCAAGGCCCAGCTCGAGATGTTCGAGAAGCTGCTGCCAGTATTGAACGAAGGCAAGCCGGTGCGCAGCATGAACCTGGACAAGGACCAGATGGCCCTGATCCGGGAACTGTGCCTGCTGACCGTGAAGCCGACCATGTACATCGCCAACGTGAACGAGGACGGGTTCGAGAACAACCCGCACCTGGACACCGTGCGTGAAATCGCCGAATCCGAAAATGCGGTGGTGGTGCCGATCTGCAACAAGCTGGAAGCCGAGATTTCCGAGCTGGAAGACGAGGAAAAATCCATGTTCCTCGACGAAATGGGCATGGAAGAACCCGGCCTGGACCGGGTCATCCGTGCCGGCTATGGCTTGCTCGGCCTGCAGACCTACTTCACTGCCGGCCCCAAGGAAGTGCGCGCCTGGACCGTACGCATCGGCGCCACCGCACCCCAGGCCGCTGGCGTGATCCACACTGACTTCGAACGCGGCTTCATCCGCGCCGAGATCGTCAGCTACGACGATTACGTGCAGTACAACGGCGAAGCGGGCGCGAAAGACGCCGGCAAATGGCGCCTGGAAGGCAAGGATTACATCGTCCAGGACGGCGACGTCATCCACTTCCGCTTCAACGTATAAGTTTTCCGGAAAAATTGGGCTCCAAGCCTTGACAGGCTGAGCCCAAATACTGAAAATACGCGCCTCGTTTGGGGCGAAGCCCGGAACGAAATGGCAAGGTAGCTCAGTTGGTTAGAGCACAGCACTCATAATGCTGGGGTCGGCGGTTCGACTCCGCCCCTTGCTACCATCATTCCAGTCCCCGGTCCGGAGATTCACGTTTCCGGGCCGGAGACGAAAAAAGGCCCCGGCAGCGATGCCGGGGCCTTTTTTTATGCCTTTCCCTGCTCCGGCACAGCCTACACCTTGTACTTGCTCATCTCGTGGGTAAGCTTCGCGGCCAGCGCTTCCAGCGCCTCACTGGACTTGCTGTTGGCAGTAGCGCCTTCGGCATTCTCCCGGGCCATGTTGTTGATGCTGTCCAGGGTCTTGTTGATTTCCTCGCTGACCTGACTCTGCTCCTCGGCCGCGCTGGCAATGTCCGCGTTCTGCGCGGTGATGGTGGAGATAGCTCCGGAAATCTTGGCCATGGCTTCGCCGCACTCCCGGGCGCTGTCCCGGATAGCCAGCGACAGATCCTGGGTATTGGTCATCTTGGACGCCATCTCGGCGGTGCCGGACTGCAGCACATCGATTTTCTCCCGGATGTCGTCGATCGCAGCCTGGGTCCGCCGCGCCAGATTGCGCACCTCATCGGACACCACCGAGAAGCCGCGACCATGCTCACCGGCTCGCGCCGCTTCGATGGCGGCGTTGAGCGCCAGCAGGTTGGTCTGTTCGGCAATGCCGTGGATGATTTCCAGGACACTGGCGATGCTGCCGCTGTGCTCCTCAAGCTCCCGAACCGAGGTCATGCAGGCTTCGATGTTTTCCGACTGGTCCTCGATCTTGGCGATGGTGCTCTCCAGGGTATGCCGGCCCTCTTTCGCCTGCATATCGCCACCGCGCGCGGATTCCTCCGCCAGGGACGCGCTCTGGGCCACAGTCTGGGCGGTTACCGACATTTCGTGCATGGACGTGGCCACGTGCTCGGTATCCTGGCGCTGCTGGTCCACCGCCGTCAGTGCCTTGGCTGAGGAATGAGCCAGATTGCTCGCCGAGGTTGTCAGTTCCTCGGTCAGCACCCCAACCTCCTTCATGGTGGCCTGGATCTTGGCCAGAACTTTGTCAAAGCCATTGGCCATGGCGCCAAATTCATCGTTGCTGTCCGAGTTCAGGCGCACGGTCAGGTCGCCCTTGCCCTCGGCGATATCGGTGATGGCTTCGACCATCTTCGCCATCGGCCTGGCGACGATCACCCGCAGGAGAGCAATGACCGCCAGGATGATGAGAATGCCCGCGGCGACAATCACGCCGGCCATGCTCAGGGAACGGTTCAGGATCATCCCGCTGACTTCCTCCTGGGAGATGCCGGTCACCACCTGATAGCCCCAGGGCTCGAATTCGACCCGTTCGATGTCCCAGCTACCATCCTCAGACGCCAGGGCCTCTTCTACGATCGCGTCGCTTACCTTGTCGTTGCGGGTGTGCATGCGAAGCTGGCCCTTGCCATCCAGCAAGCCAACAAAACCCTCGTCGAGCACCTGGGCCGCCTCAATGGAACTCTGCAGGGTGGACAGATCGGCGGAATAACCGACATACCAGATGCCAATCACCTCGCCCTGGGCGTTCCGGATCGGGGCGTAGCCAGTCAGGTAGGGGCTGCCCAGAATATCCACCTGACCAAAAAAGGCCTGGTCGCGATTGATCGTGCCATAGGCGGCGCTGTCCCGACTCAGGGTGGTGCCGGTCGCGCGCTGGCCGTTTTTCATCACGTTGGTGGAGACCCGAACAAAGTCACTGCCAGAACGGACAAACAGCGTTGCCGTGCCGCCCATTTTCCGGGTAACGCTGTCCACCAGCTCGTACCGGTTTGCCATGGGCTCATCACCCAGGTACAGCTGCGGCACCCGATGTTCGCCAACAACCACCGTTTCACCGAGACGAGCTTGGCCGAGGGCCTTTCCGGACTCCTGGAGGATGGTCATGCTGGAGCGCACTCGCTCCATGATGATGTCATCCGTGACTGACAGCAGCCTGATAACGTTTTCCTCAGCGGACAGGGCCTGGGTCTCCGCCAGCTCCATCAGTTCTGTTTTCTGCCCCTGGTAAGTAAACAGGGCGCCCGCGACAACCATCACCGCAATGATGGCAAGAATGCTCAGAGAGAATTTTTTTTGGATGTTCATGGTCTTCGAAGTTTTAGTGGCCTAATGTGCATGTCCGCCAAGCCGGACAGAACATTTATCGGCGAACATTTGAACAACTTTACGTGGAAACTACCTAGACGGGTTGGCGACCCTCAAAACCAGAGCGGCGGGGCGTCAGTTGATGTCGTTCTGGTAGCGGCAGCGGCGAATGGCACGGCGCAGATCGTTGGTGAACTGGCTATCGCCCAGGGCGTGGGACACATAGAGCGACAAGTTGACCCAGGCAGCAGTGCGGACGAAATAGTCGCCTTGGTAATCATCCAGGTATTTGTCCACCAGCACCCAGGGCAAAACCACCACATCGGCACGCCCGAGCTTGAGCATCTCAACCGCCTGCCCCCAATTGGAGACCGGAAAGACCGCTGGATTTTCGCCCTGCAGCAACTGGTCTCCTACGAAGCGACGCACAAAGGCGTAAGTCAGGCCATTGGTGTTGGCCAGCGGCGGCAGGTCTTTGAGCATCAGGTAGACGTACTCGGTCTGGAACAACAAGCCGCCAAAATCCGCGTATTCGTCCCGATCCGCTGTTTGCACCAGGGGCAAGCCGACGGCGATACCGCCCGCCCTCAGCTGGTACAGCATTTGGGCCAGCGGCATCTCCACGAACTGAACGTCGGCGTCGACCTGGTCGAACACACACCGATAGTAGGGCGAGAAGCGGCCCACCAGCTGGCCCTCGGAAACCGCAATCTCCCGCTCGATGCCCTCGAAAACGCCGACGATTTTCGGCGATGCCAGAACCGCTGAGTGCTGGCCGACAAGAATTGAGAAAAAAAGAAGGTAAGACTGGATTGAGAGCAATCGGTCCATGATTCGTCTCTGGGGTAGCAGGCAGGTTTGCCAGCTACGGTCAGCTTCGGTTTCAACGGGCACGTCGGTCCCTCGGCCGCCCGTCGATTACCGACTATAGCGCAAGTTTCCACTATTGCCAGCAGGGTCGGAAACGGTCAGGATGCCCCTTGTTCCATGCCCCAAGCTGCATGACTCCGAACTGGGGACGACCCCGCCCTTCCCGGGAACTGAACGCGGGACGACCCGCCTTCGTAAGATCCTGCTATGCGCACCACCAAAGACCGAATTCGCCAGGCCATTTCGTTCGAAGTGATCGGCCTGCTGCTCTCCACACCCCTGGCCGCCTTCGCCTTTGATTTCGACCTGGGCCGCGCCGGCGTACTCGGCGCGGTTGGCGCCACCATGGCGACCCTTTGGAACTATGTATTCAACCTGGCGTTTGACCACGGCCTGAAGCGCCTCACCGGCTCCACCCGAAAAACCCTGCCCACACGGGTAATTCATGCCATCAGTTTTGAACTGGGCCTGATGCTGGCGTTCCTGCCGGTGATTGCCTGGTGGATGGGAATCGGCCTGATCGAGGCCCTGATTGTCGATATTGCCTTCGTGACCTTCTATTTGGCGTATGCCTTCGTATTCACCTGGTGCTACGACACCCTGTTCCCTGATGACGATGTCGCAACGGCCAGGAAAATGTCGCAAGACCGCTAGAACACTCGGATTTCTCAGACTATTCTGAGCGGTAAAGGGACGACACTATAACTAAAAGTATCCAGAGGGGAGCACGTTGGACACTTCCAGGGTTTTATCCGGCGACGAGCATGGCAAACTGAACTTATTACTGCGGTCCGTTTTCGACAAGCTGGACGTTGCCGTGGTGATCGCGAATCTGCAGCGGGAGATCGTCATGCTTAACGCTGCCGCAGAATCCCTGTTCCAGTACAAAGAGAGAGAAATCTGGGGTCAGAAAACCCAGGTTCTCTACGCCTCGCCGGAGGATTACGAGGAACAGGGCCGAAAGCGATACAACGCCAGCGCCAACGACACCTCACTCTTTACCATCAACTACGCCAAGAAGAATGGCGAAACCTTCGAAGGAGAGACCCAGGGCGGCCCCATCTACGACGAGCACGGCAAGCTGATCTATTACGTCGGCCTCATCAAGGATGTGTCGTCCCGCCTGTCAGCCGAGCGTACCCTGAATACCCTGCACACCATCACCTCGGACCAGAGCCGCTCCTTCACCGAGCGGGTGGATGCGATCCTGGAGCTGGGTGCCGAGCATTTTGGCCTGCCCATCGCCATTTTCAGCCGGATTGAAGGCCCCACCTACACCGTCATACGGGCCCGGCACCCGGAGGATGCCCTCAGCCCAGGCATGACCTTCGAATTGGGCAGCACCTATTGCAGCCATGTATTCCAGGCCAACGACGTGCAGGGTTTTCACCACGTCGCCGAGAGTCGCATCAGCACCCACCCCTGCTACCAGAACTTCAAGCTGGAGGCCTACCTGGGTTCGCCGATCTTTGTCGATGGCACGCGCTACGGCACCCTGAACTTCTCCAGCCCCACGGAAACCCGCCCGTTCACTCGCCAGGACGTTGAGCTGGTCCGGCTGTTTGCCGACTGGATTGGCAACGAGATCCTCCGCCAGCGCCACTTGGACTCCCTGAACGCCGCACGCAAGGAAATGGAGCGCATTGCCGCCACCGACCCCCTGACCGGCCTGGGCAACCGGCGGCTGATGGAGGAAACCTTGCAGCGAGAAGTCGCCCGAGCCCACCGACATGGTACCGAGTTTTCCATTGCCCTGATCGACTTCGACCACTTCAAGCGCATCAACGATAAGTTTGGCCATCAGATTGGCGACGAAGCCCTGAAAGCCTTTGCCGAGATTGCTCAGGAAGAAGCCCGGAATGAAGACCTGTTTGCCCGCTGGGGCGGTGAGGAGTTCCTGGGTGGCCTGCCCTGCACCGGCAGCGAGGAAGCGGTCAAGATTATGGAGCGATTGGCGGGGCAGTTGCGTGAGGTGATACTGACCCAGGAACCGGACGCCCCGACCCTGACTATCAGCGTTGGCATTGCCCAGCTGCGCCCCGATGAGACCACCAGCAGTCTGCTGTCCCGGGCCGATGACGCCATGTACCTGGCCAAAAGCTCAGGCCGGGATCACATCGTCATCCACAGCTAACCCCGGGCACCAGCCGAGGTGGCGCTCCTGGCTATCGGCCGCCGCCCGGCTCTCCAAAGGGCACGGGCTTGCCGATGTAAAAGCCCTGGATTTTATCCACCTCCAGATCCCTGAGGGTTTCGAACTCCTGCTGGCACTCTACGCCCTCAGCCACCACCATGATGTCCATCTGGCGTGCGTAGGCAATCAAGGCTCCGGCCAGGGCCCGCTTCTTGGTGCTGGCATGGATGTCGCGGATCAGGCTCAGGTCCAGCTTGATGACATCGACGTTCAATTCAAGAATATGCTGGAACGAGGCGTACCCCGAGCCGGCGTCGTCAATCGCCAACCGGACGCCTTTTCGACGCAATCGATCCATTGCCTGTCTGAGGGCCCGGTAGTCCCGAATCTTGGCGTGCTCGGTGACCTCCACCACCAAGCGGTGGGGATCCGCCCGTTCGATTGCATCGGCCACTACACCGGCGAGTATCGCCTTGGGCGAGGCATTGATGCTCAGGAAACAATCCGCCGGCAGGCGGCCGAGCTCCGCCAGCGCCCGGGCGATGCTGAGCCGTTCCAGCCCGTCGTCCTGGCCGATGTCTTCGGCGTCGCGAAACCAGATGGTCGGGCTTAGATAGGGTTCGGTCTGAAAACGGGACAACGCCTCGTACCCGCAGATGCGGTCATCCCGCACCGACCAGATCGGTTGCAGGTGCATCTCCAGGGCGTCAACGCCGGCCATACGCTCCAGTCGCCGGCGAATGCGGGAGCTGCGCAGCTCAGCATTACGCAGGCCCTCCACCTTGTCGGCGATCAGTTCGGCGATGAAGTGCAGCAGGGAGGCATCCTGATCCGCCAGCGAGGGATCACCTTCGTGCTTGAAGCCGCACAGCGTGCCGTACACCTCACCGTCGGAAAGATGGATCGGCACCCCCAGGTAGGCGCCGATGGAGAGTTCCTCGGTGACTGCCATGTTACGGGTGATGTGATGCTGGCGGGCGTCGGGGATCACCTCGGGCAGTTCGCCGTCGACAATCTTCTTGCAGTAGGTTTGCTCGAAGGGGTGAGAAAAGCAGGCGCCTTCGGAGGCTTGTTCGGCGTCGATGAAGACCGAGGTTCGGTGGCCCTCCTCGAACTTGCCGACGAACAGCACATCCATGCGCAGATGGTGGCGCAGCTTTGCCAGCAGTTCCGAAACCGACACATCCAGTTCCGAGTCAAAATAGGCTTGGGCGGACAGCAGGTGCGGTGTTGGCATGTACACTCCCTGATGAATGGCGGAAACCACTGGGACTGCTGATGAAGAGCCACTGTCTATTTGTACGCCGAAGGCCCGTTGCTGGCAAATTACACAAGGTTTGACAATCGGTATAACCGGTTTGGAGTACACTTACTCCACCAATCTTCCGATCTGTTGTGGCTCAATGCATTATGCCAACGCGACACGCTGAATCCTTCGTACTGATCGTCGTTGTGGTGTCGGTCAGCTTGCTGTCTGCAGGAACCAGCCTGAAAACCGTGGCGGTGTCCCTGGCATTGTTCGCGACCTGCCTGACCGTGTTTTTCTATCCTTCCATCTACGATTACCTGAAACGCCGGCGTCAGCGCCAGCAAGACCGTAAACTCTGAGCCGCGTCTCGGTCAGAACCCCAGGTACCTGTGTCCCAGCGCCTGCTGAAAGCGGTAGATGTATTTCTCGTTGATCTCGGTGACCACGCCATCGGTATAGGCCCGATCGAAACACCGGTCGAAAACCAGCGCCATCTCGGGTTCACGGAACACCAGCTTGAACGGTGCCGGGGCGAATATGGGAGCAAACTTCAGGGTCGGCACGCGCTTTAGTTTCGGCATTGAACTGTTCGATAGCAGTATTCGGCGATTGATTTCCGCTACGATCAACCCGTCGGCCAGGATGGCATCGACCCGGCCCAGCATCAGCAGGTGGGAGTGAATACGCTGGTTGGCGATCTCCATGATGGAGCCGAGGTTGGCGGACGAATCCTCAAGCCCCAGCAGCTCCACGCCGTTTTTGAAGGTGACCACATCGCGGCCATGCAGATCTTCGAGGGAGGTAATACTGGCAATTCGGTCGGCATCGTAGATAGCGCCGTTCTGATACCAAATGTAGGCTGCGGTCGAGCCCCCGGGCAATTGGGTTTCCAAGGGCACGGTCATCACCCCGTCGGCCTTGTCTGAATCCCGGTAGGTCACCATGTGCCGGCCAAATGGTTGGACCAGGAACTCAACCTGATAACCACAGCGCCGCAACACCTGCTTGACGGTTTCAGCATCCCGGCCAAGGCCGCCCGGTTCAGAGGCCCCGGGCAGGTCCGGTGCCAGGATACTGATTTCCTCGGCCTGACCCACGGCTGACAGGAGGTACAGGTACCAGCCGCAAAGGAGGACCATTAATCGTTTGGCGGGAATCATGGCGTCGCAGTGGCGCTTCAAATCAAAGTACCATCAATACAGTGGGCATGGTGCGTACAGTGAATTCAGTGAGTACAGCAGAACCCCAATGTCTTCAGGTCGCAGGAGCGATTCAGCGGGTCGAGTATAACCACAGCCAGAAGAATAACGAAATCAGTGAGTGCCAGCCTTCGACAGTACGTTGAGCACGAACACCCCGGTCACGATCAACGCCATGCCAATAATGCCCCAGGCATCCAGTTTCTGACCAAACAGCAACCACCCCGCTGCAGCTACTAATACGATACCCAGACCGGCCCAGATTGCGTACGCGGTGCCCACCGGTATGCTGCGCAGCGCCAACGACAACAGATAAAACGCCACCCCGTAACCCAGAACCACAATCACCGAAGGCACCAACCGGGTAAAACCCTCGCTGAACTTCAGCGATGAAGTAGCCACCACTTCCGCGACGATCGCCAATGCCAGGTACAGCCAGTTTGCCATATGTGTTGCCCTCCCCAGATGAGCGCGTCATTGTGCTTATTCGGCACCAAAAATTGAACCCTCCCGGCCCTGGTAAGCTTGCCCGGGGCGGCCATAAGCCCCTTCATGTCCGCGGCGGAATGTCCTAAGCTCCGGTTTTGACCGAAGGAGTTCCTGATGCCCCAAGCCACCGTGGTCGCCGGATTGTCCCTGGACCGGCTGGAGCGAATTGCCCAGCATCTCGACCAAAACTACCTGCAGACCGGCAAGTTACCGGGCGCGGTTACCCTGGTGGCCCGCCACGGTCAGGTGGTCTGGAACCGGGCCCAGGGCCTGATGGATGTGGAACGCGACAAACCGACCCGGCTGGACACCCTGTTCCGCATCTACTCCATGACCAAGCCGGTCACCTCCATTGCGATGATGCAGCTCTACGAGCAGGGCCGGTTCCTGCTCAACGATCCGGTGCACAAATACATTCCCCAATGGCGGGATCTCGCGGTTTACGAGTCCGGGAACTGGCCTGAGTTCAAAACCCGGCCTGTGACCCGGCCCATGACCGTGCGGGATTTGCTCACGCACATGTCCGGCCTGACCTACGGATTCCTCGAGCGTACCGAAGTAGACGCCGCCTACCGCCAGCTCAAACTCGACGGCAGCGGCAGCCTGACCCTGGACAAACTGATCGACCGCCTGGCCGACCTGCCCCTGGAATTCTCCCCGGGCACCGCCTGGAATTATTCCGCGGCCACCGATGTTATCGGCTACCTGGTGCAGAAACTGGCCGATCAGCCCCTGGACGACTATTTCCGCGAGCACATTTTCGATCCCCTGGGCATGACCGACACCGGCTTCCAGGTGACCGAGGACCAACGCGAGCGCTTTGCCGCCTGCTATCTGCACCAGCCCGGGGACACCATGAAGCTCCAGGACGACCCGGAACGTTCCCGTTACCGGAAGAAACCCGGGTTTCTGTCCGGCGGCGGCGGATTGGTGTCCACCGCCCTCGATTACTACCGGTTTGCCCAGGCCCTGTGCCAGGGCGGCGAGTACCAGGGCCAGCGCATCATCGGCCGCAAGACTCTGGAGTTTATGCGCAGCAATCACCTGCCCGGCAATCAGGACCTGCCGGCGCTGTCGATCGGCGCATTCAGCGAGACCCCATACGAAGGCAACGGCTTTGGCCTCGGCTTCTCGGTCAAAACCGACGTCGCCAAGTCCCAGACCATCGGCTCGGTGGGCGAATTTGGCTGGGGCGGCCTGGCGGGAACCCACTTCTTCGTCGACCCGGTGGAAGACATGGTGGTGGTGTTCATGACCCAGTTGATGCCGTCGTCGTCCTACCCGGTGCGGCAGGAACTGCGGGCGCTGGTGCATGGGGCCCTGGTCTGAACCCGGCCTCTAACGAGCCTGAGTCCATCGCCACCGCACCGGCTTTCAACTGGGTGGCTCTGTGGCATACTTCGAACGATTACCAATAACACCAACAAACCAACAGCAAGGAAGTTGCAATGAAACTGGAAACCCTGGCACTGCACGCCGGCTTCAGCGGCGACCCGGCCACCAACGCCGCCACCACACCGATCTATCAGACCACCTCCTATACCTTTGACGACACCCAGCACGGCGCCGACCTGTTCGACTTGAAGGTGCAGGGCAACATCTACACCCGCATCATGAACCCCACCAACGGGGTGCTGGAAGAACGGATGGCCCAGCTCGAAGGCGGTATTGGTGCCCTGGCCCTGGCCTCCGGCATGGCCGCCATCACCTACGCCCTGCAGACCATCTGCAAGGTCGGCAACAACATCGTCAGTACCAGCCAGCTCTACGGCGGCACCTACAATCTGTTCGCCCATTCGCTGCCGAACCAGGGCATCGACTGCCGCATGGTTCCCCACGACGATTTCGAAGCCGTCGAACAGGCCATCGATGACAACACCCGGGCCCTGTTCTGCGAATCCATCGGCAATCCGGCCGGAAACGTGGTCGATATCCAGCGCTGGGCCGAGATTGCCCACCGCCACGGCATCCCGCTGATCGTCGACAACACCGTGGCCACCCCGTTCCTGTGCCGGCCCATCGAGCATGGCGCCGACATCGTGGTGCACTCGCTGACCAAATACATCGGTGGCCACGGCACCACCGTGGCGGGCATCGTGGTGGATTCCGGCAAATTCGACTGGAAGGCCAGCGCCGACAAATTCCCGATGCTGAACGAGCCTGACCCCTCCTACCACGGCGTGGTCTACACCGAGGCCCTGGGCCCGGCCGCGTTCATCGGTCGTTGCCGGGTGGTGCCGCTGCGCAATACCGGCGCCGCGCTCGCCCCGTTCAACGCCTTCCTGATCATGCAGGGCCTTGAGACCCTGTCCCTGCGCATGGAGCGCCACTGCCAGAACGCCGAGCAGGTGGCCAAGTTCCTGCAGGAGCATCCGTTGGTGGAGTGGGTCAATTACGCGGCGCTGCCCAACAGCCCCTACAAGGCGACCTGTGAGAAGATTTGCGGCGGCAAGGCCTCCGGCATCCTCAGCTTTGGCATCAGGGGCGGCCGTGACGCCGGCGCGAAATTCATCGATGCCCTGCAACTGATCTACCGGCTGGTGAACATCGGCGACGCCAAGTCCCTGGCCTGTCACCCGGCCTCGACCACCCACCGCCAGCTCAGCCCCGAGGAGCTGAAAAGCGCCGGGGTCAGCGAGGACCTGGTGCGTCTTTCCATCGGCATCGAACACGTCGACGACCTGATCGCCGACATCCGCCAGGCCCTGGACGCGGCCCAGGCCTGATCCCCCCGCACCCGCCGGGTACGACCAATGTCGTGCCCGGCACCCCCGTGATTGCCCTTACCTGCCTTGTAACTGGACCTGTCGAACATTAACCTTGAATGTCCGGCAAGCTATATTTTTCTAATGTCCCG
>JBPEXK010000316.1:0-1810 GCA_052031745.1 Marinobacter sp.
AGCTCACCGTCGCCCGCAACGCCAAACTGGCGGAGCCCATGCAGCGGGCCCTCTCGGGAGAAACCGGCTGGATGACCGGGCTGGATTACCATGGCGAGGAGGTGCTGGCGGCATTTGCCCCTGTGCAGGGCACGTCCCTGGGCGTGGTGGCCAAAATCGACGAGGCCGAGTTCAATTCGCCCTATTGGGGGGCCGCCCTGTTCATCGCCGTGTTGGCGCTGCCATTGATGGCCGCGGCTTCCCTGTGGGTAGTGCGCACCGGCAGTGCCGTGTCTGCGGAACTGCGCCGTAAGCAGATATCCCTGGAAGTTCTGTTGAGCAATGTCCCCGGCGTGGTGTATCGCACCAACTACGAACCGCCCAGGGCCCTGGTGTTTGTCAGTGACGGCGTGGAGGAGTTTCTTGGTCTGCGCCCGGCCGAGGTGTTGCAGCGCCGAACCAATTTCTGGAGTCGCATCGACGACAGCGATCGGGTCCAGCAGGAGTTGGAGACCCAGCTGAGCCAGGGCAAGTCGTACGATCTGACCTACCGGTTGCGCCTGGCCAATGGCAGTCAGCGGTGGGTCCGGGACCAGGGCCGTCGCGTTCAGTCGGACTCTGGCGATTACATCGAAGGGTTCATGGCGGATGTCGATGACACCATGCGGGCGCTGGAACGCGTCGGAGTCAGTGAACAGCGCTACCGTGCCCTGTTCGACAACGCCAACGACGGTATCTTCCTGATGGAGGGCATGGCCTTCACGGAGTGCAATCCGCGCACCGGCGACTTGTTTGGCACCGCTCCGGAAAACCTGGTGGGCAAATCCCCGGTGGATTATTCCCCGGACTACCAGCCCGACGGGACATCCAGCGCCGAACGGGCGGCGGAGCTGATTCAGCGCGTCGAGACCGAACAGGCCATCCGCTTCGAGTGGCGTCATCGGCGCCAGGATGGCCAGGAGTTCGATGCCGAGGTCAGCTTGTCAAAACTGGTCATCGACCAGCGCACTTTGCTGCTAGCCGTGGTGCGGGACATCACCGAGCAGAAGTCGTTGGCCCGGGAGAGTGCGGCTCGCCACGCCATATTGCAGAGTGTCTTCGACAACACCACCGACGCGGTGTTTGTGAAGGATGACGCGGGTCGCTACCTGTATGTGAACAAGGCCGTCAGCGATCTGACGGGCATTGAACAGGATGCGTTCATCGGTTGCGCTGATCGGGACATCTGGCAGAACGCCATTGCTTGGCAGGGTATAGAGGCACAGGATAAGGCCGTGCTTGATGCCGGCAGGACCGAAACCATTGAGGAGGCCAACCCGAACGACCCGAGTCGCAGCCTGCTCACCACCAAAGGGGTGGTCCGGGATGCGCAGGGCCAGCGCATCGGCCTGTTCGGGATTTCCCGGGATATCACCGACCTCAAGGCTACTCACCAGAGACTCGGGTTCCTGTCCCAGGCCCTGGATCAGGCGGAAGACATCGTATTCGTAACCGACAGCAACGGCTATCTCGAATACGTCAATGGCGCCTTCGAGCGAGTCACCGGCTATACCCAGGCGGAAGCCCTCGGCCGACACGCCAAACTGCTCAAGTCCGACCAGCACAACGCCGAGTTCTACCAGAAGCTGTGGAGCACCCTGCGCAGCGGCAACAGCTTCAGTTCAATTTTCATCAATCGACGCAAGAACGGCGAGCTGTTCCACAACCACCAGACCATTACCCCGGTGCTCAGTAACGCCGGCGAGACCCGGCATTATCTGGCGGTGGGCAAGGACCTGTCCGAGCGACTGAATCTCGAAGAAAAACTGTACCGGGCTTCCTATTTCGACCC
>JBPEXK010000317.1:0-3236 GCA_052031745.1 Marinobacter sp.
GGTGTCCAGCGTTCCGCGAACAGTGTGATAGCGCACACCCGGAAGGTCCTTTACACGACCGCCACGGATCAGCACAACACTGTGCTCCTGAAGGTTGTGACCTTCACCACCAATGTAAGACGAAACCTCGTAGCCGTTGGTCAGACGAACACGGCACACTTTACGCAGTGCTGAGTTCGGCTTCTTCGGCGTTGTGGTGTATACACGAGTGCACACACCACGGCGCTGAGGGCAGGCCTGGAGAGCAGGAACATCGCTCTTGGCTACCTTGCGCTTACGAGGCTTACGCACCAACTGATTAATCGTTGCCATGTAAGCAAACTCCAAAAAACCATATCAATGAAACTTACCCCCTAGGCAGGGGGTAAAATTTAAGGGACGCAAGTGTAAGCCTGCGCCCCTGGACAGTCAAGATGACTGGTCTCTTTTTAACCACCTCTCGGGTAGGTAACTACCCGGAGGCGGCGCCCCGGCCCAACTCAGCTTTCGCGGTTGAGCTCGGCACTCAGAGCTTCTTCCACGTCGGCCGCGGTCACGCCCTGGGAATCCAGTTCGCGCTTGCGGCGACGCTCGTTGTGATAGGCCAGACCGGTACCCGCAGGAATCAGTCGACCAACCACCACGTTCTCTTTCAGGCCGCGCAGGTAATCGCGCTTGCCGGTCACCGCACCTTCGGTCAGGACCCGAGTGGTCTCCTGGAAGGATGCGGCGGAGATGAACGACTCGGTCGCCAGGGATGCCTTGGTGATACCCAGCAGCAGACGCTCGAACCGGGCGGTCTCCTTGTCGGCCGCGTTGGCCTTTTCGTTCTCTTCCAGTACCTGGGTGATTTCCACTTGGTCGCCGGACAGCAGGCTGGTATCGCCTGGATCGGTAATCTCGACCTTGCGCAGCATCTGGCGAACGATAACTTCGATGTGCTTATCGTTGATGACAACACCCTGCAGACGGTAAACGTCCTGGATCTCGTTGGTGATGTACTTGGCCAGCTCGACCACACCCAGCAGACGCAGAATGTCGTGCGGGTTGGACGGGCCGTCGGAGATTACCTCACCCTTTTCAACGGTTTCACCTTCGAACACGTTCAGCTGACGGTGCTTCGGAATCAGCACTTCGTAGGCATCGCCGTCTTTCGGTGTAATCACCAGACGCTTCTTGCCCTTGGTCTCCTTACCGAAGGAAACGGTACCGCTGATTTCCGCCAGAATGGACGACTCCTTCGGACGACGGGCTTCGAACAGGTCGGCAACCCGCGGCAGACCACCGGTGATGTCCCGGGTCTTGGAGCTTTCCTGCGGAATACGCGCTACCACGTCACCCAGCTCGATGCGCGCGCCGTTGGCCATGGTGACCAGGGCGTTCGCCGGCAGGAAGAACATGGCGGCACCGCCACCCGGCAGCTCCACGTCGTTACCGTTCTCGTCGAGCATCTGGATGGCAGGACGGATGTCCTTACCAGCAGCCGGACGCTCTTTCGGGTCGATCACTTCCATGGTCGACAGACCAGTCAGCTCGTCGGTCTGGGTGCGGACAGTGATGCCCTGATCCATGTTGACGAACTTGGCAGTACCCTCGGCCTCGGCGATGATCGGGTGAGTGTGCGGATCCCACTTGGCAACCACGACACCGGCTTCAACGGCGTCACCGTGCTTCACAGACAGAACCGCACCGTACGGCAACTTGTACCACTCACGCTCACGACCCTGCTCGTCGGCAATGGCCAGGGCGGAGGAACGGGATACCACAACCAGGGAACCGTCGGTCTTCTCAATCGACTTCAGGTTGTGCAGACGAACGGTGCCGCCGTGCTTAACCTGGATGTTGTCGACCGCAGACGCCCGGCTCGCCGCACCACCAATGTGGAAGGTACGCATGGTCAGCTGGGTACCCGGCTCACCGATGGACTGGGCCGCGATAACACCGACAGCCTCACCAACGTTGACCTGATGGCCGCGGGCCAGATCCCGGCCGTAACACTTGGAACAGATACCGTGACGGGTCTCACAGGTGATCGCAGAGCGCACCCAGACCTCATCCACACCGGCACGCTCCAGGGCTTCGACGGTCTTCTCGTCGAGCAGGGTACCGGCGGTAACCACCGCATTGTCCTTATCGGTCGGCGTGAATGCATCACGGGCAGTCACACGACCCAGTACACGGTCACCCAGCGGAACTACTACGTCGCCGCCTTCGATGTGCGGCGTCATCAGCAGACCTTCGTCGGTGCCACAGTCTTCCTCGGTCACCACCAGATCCTGGGACACGTCGACCAGACGACGGGTCAGGTAACCGGAGTTCGCGGTCTTCAGGGCGGTATCCGCCAGACCCTTACGAGCACCGTGGGTGGAGATGAAGTACTGCAGTACGTTCAGACCCTCGCGGAAGTTCGCGGTGATCGGGGTCTCGATGATGGAGCCATCCGGCTTGGCCATCAGACCACGCATACCGGCCAGCTGACGGATCTGGGCCGCGGAACCCCGCGCGCCAGAGTCGGCCATCATGTAAACCGAGTTGAACGACTCCTGCATCAGATCTTCGCCGTCCTCACCCTTGACCGGCTGACCGTCAGGCCCGATAACCTGCTCTTTCGCCAGCCGCTCCATCATGGCCTTGGAGACCTTGTCGTTGGCCCGGGACCAGATATCGATAACCTTGTTGTACTTCTCGCCCTGGGTCAGCAGACCGGACGCGTACTGGGTTTCGATGTCCTTCACTTCCTCGGACGCGGCGTCCACCAGCTCGTACTTCTCCGGCGGGATCTCGAAGTCGTTGAAACCGATCGAGATGCCAGACACGGTGGCGTAATGGTAGCCCATGTACATCAGCTGGTCGGCGAAGATAACGGTGTCTTTCAGACCCGCATCCCGGTAACAGGTATTGATCAGGTTCGAGATTGCCTTCTTGACCATCGGCTTGTTGACCAGCTCGAAGGACAGACCATCGGGCACGATATCAAACAGCAGGGCGCGACCCACGGTGGTGTCGACAATCTTGTACTCTTCAGTGCGCTCGCCGTCTTCGGCAATCGCCACCTCTTTAACACGGACCTTGACCTTGGCCTGCAGATCCACCTTGCCGGCGCCGTAGGCGCGATGCGCCTCTTTCACGTCCGCAAAGGTCATGCCCTCGCCCAGCGCACTCTCGCGCTCACGGGTCATGTAGTACAGACCCAGTACCACGTCCTGGGACGGCACGATGATCGGCTCGCCGTTGGCCGGCGACAGCACGTTGTTGGT
>JBPEXK010000318.1:0-1449 GCA_052031745.1 Marinobacter sp.
TGGCCATCTGCTCGATCGGCTGGTGCGTCGGGCCGTCTTCACCCAGGCCGATGGAGTCGTGGGTGAACACGAAGATGGAGCGCTGCTTCATGAGGGCCGCCATACGCACGGCGTTGCGGCAGTATTCCATGAAGATCAGGAAGGTGGCGCCATAAGGCACGAAACCGCCGTGCAGGGCGATGCCGTTCATGATCGCGGCCATGCCGAATTCACGCACACCGTAGAAGATGTAGTTGCCGCTGGCGTCTTCCTTGGTCAGGCCCTTGGTGCCGCCCCAGATGGTCAGGTTGGAGCCGGCCAGGTCGGCGGAGCCGCCCATCAGTTCCGGCAACAGCGGGCCATAGGCGTTCAGGGTGTTCTGGGATGCCTTACGGCTGGCGATGGTCTCGGCCTTGTCCTGGCACTCCTGAATGTAAGCCTGGGCCTTTTCGGCGAAATCGGCAGGCAGGTCGCCGGCCATGCGGCGCTTGAATTCGGCCGCCAGCTCGGGCTCGGCCTGCTCGTAGGCAGCGAACTTCTGCTCCCACTCGGACTGGGCAGCCTGACCCTTCTCACGGGCGTTCCAAGCGGCGGCGATCTCGGACGGGATTTCAAAGGCGCCGTGCTCCCAGCCCAGCTGCTCGCGGGTCAGGGCGATTTCGTCTTCACCCAGCGGGGCGCCGTGGCAGCTTTCTTTACCCTGCTTGTTCGGAGAACCGAAGCCGATCACGGTCTTGCAGCAGATCAGTGTGGGCTGCTCGGTGTTGGCACGGCCCGCTTCGATGGCGGCGCGGATGGCGTCGGCGTCGTGGCCGTCCACGGCCGGGATAACCTGCCAACCGTAGGACTCGAAACGCTGCGGGGTGTTGTCGGTGAACCAGCCTTCCACTTCACCGTCGATGGAGATGCCGTTGTCATCGTAGAAGAAGATCAGCTTGCCCAAGCCCAGAGTACCGGCCAGGGACGCCACTTCGTGGGAGATGCCTTCCATCAGGCAGCCATCGCCCAGGAACGCGTAGGTGTAGTGATCGACGATGTCATGGCCCGGACGGTTGAACTGTGCCGCCAGGGATTTCTCAGCGATGGCGAAACCAACGGCGTTGGCGATGCCCTGCCCCAGCGGACCGGTGGTGGTCTCAACGCCCGGGGTGTAGCCGTACTCCGGGTGGCCCGGGGTCTTGGAGTGCAGCTGACGGAAATTCTTGATGTCTTCAATAGAAACGTCGTAACCGCTCAGGTGCAGCAGCGAATACTGCAGCATGGAGCCGTGACCGTTGGACAGCACGAAGCGGTCGCGGTTGGCCCACTGAGGGTTGGCCGGGTTGTGGCTCAGGTAATCGTTCCACAATACCTCGGCGATATCCGCCATACCCATGGGCGCACCCGGGTGGCCGGACTTGGCTTTCTGAACCGCATCCATGCTCAGCGCGCGAATGGCGTTGGCGAGATCTTTACGAGACGGCATTGACG
>JBPEXK010000319.1:0-6292 GCA_052031745.1 Marinobacter sp.
TACGTATCCCCAGTTAACATTTTGTCTCAGAGTGTTTTACACTGTTTCACGACTCCGGTAGTCAACGCCTATCGGGCCGGTTTGACAGGAAGTCGTCCATGTACTGAACTGACTTCCGGATCACGGGAAATAACTCGACCAATAAGGGGATTTACAATGCGTAAACTGACGATCGCCGGGTTTGCAATGGCTACTGTACTGACGGCCGGTTGTGCCTCTAACCAGGCAGCTATCGACGAAGCCAATGCAACTGCGAACTCCGCAGAGCAAACTGCTGAAAATGCACTGAACACCGCTAACAGCGCTGCCAGCTCTGCCCGCACTGCCCAGCAGACCGCAGAAGAAGCTCTGGCCGCTGCCAAAGCAGCTCAGAAAGCTGCTAACGAAGCTAACGAGCGCGCCAAGCGTATGCTTGAGCGTTCCAGCATGAAGTGAAGCCCCGCTTCCACTGATGCTGAAAAGGCCGGGATTCCCGGCCTTTTTTTATGCCTGAACGTCAGCCATTGTCGGGCTGACCGGGGGGCCCGGCCTTCGCCGACGCCTGCTCCATGAAGGTCTTGACCAGATCCAGCGGCAGCGGGAACACGATGGTGGAGGCGGTGGAATTGCTCATGTCCGCCAGGGTCTGCAGATACCGCAGCTGCATGGCACCGGAGTTGGCCGACATGACGTTGGCGGCTTCCACCAGTTTCTTCGACGCCTGAAGCTCGCCCTCGGCGTGGATGACCTTGGCCCGCCGCTCGCGCTCGGCCTCGGCCTGACGGGCGATGGCCCGAATCATGGATTCGTTCAGATCCACGTGTTTGATTTCCACGTTCGCCACCTTGATGCCCCATTCCTCGGTCTGGGCGTCGATGATTTCCTGAATGTCGGAGTTCAGTTTGTCCCGTTCCGACAGCATTTCATCCAGATCGTGCTTGCCCAGTACCGACCGCAGGGTGGTCTGCGCCAGCTGACTGGTGGCGGCGTAGAAATCTTCGACCCGGATGATGGCCCGCTCCGGGTCGACGACCCGGAAATACAAAACCGCGTTGACCCGAACGGTGACATTGTCCCGGGAAATCACGTCCTGGCTCGGTACGTCCAGCACGATGACCCGGAGATCGACCCTAACCAGCTGCTGGATGCCCGGGATCACAATGATCAGGCCAGGGCCTTTCACGCCCTGGAAACGCCCCAGGAAGAACACCACGCCGCGCTGGTACTCGGGCAAGATCTTGATCGCCGAGCCCAGAATCAGCAACAGCACCAGCGTCGGCGCCAGGTAGGGAATCAGTTCACTAATCATGCGGCCTCCTTGAGTTTGCCGTGAACCTGTCTGCGCCGGGTCAGCCGTTCTCGTCCATGACCTCGACGGTTACCGTCAATCCTTCCATCGCCATCACCCGGACCGAATCGCCGGAACTGACCGGGTCCGAGCTGACCGCTTTCCAGCGCTCGCCATTCAGGCGCACGTGGCCGCGGAACTGATCGTGATCCTGGGCAAAGTCCTCCAGCGCCAGCGCCGGCTCGTAGCTGACGTGCTCGGTGCCACTGACCGGGCCCTTGCGGCGCAGGCCGATGAACTTGGTCACCGTCCAGAGGATAAAGCCGGCGGCGACCACGGCGGTGCCACCGACGGTGGGTAGGGAAATGTCCCGATGGGAGCCGTCCATCAGAATCACCGAACCGGTGACAAAGGCGACAATGCCACCAACGCCGAGGATGCCGAAACTGGGCATGAACGCCTCCCCGACGATGAAAGCCAGGCCGAGGATAATCAGCGCCAGCCCGGCGTAGTTCACCGACAGCACCTGGAACGCAAACAGCGCCAGGATCAGGCTGATGGCGCCAATCACCCCGGGTACCACGGCGCCGGGGTTGGCCAGTTCGAAAATGATGCCGTAGAAGCCAATGATCATCAGGAAATAGGCCACGTTCGGGTCGGTGATCACGGACAGCAGCCGGGTGCGCCAGTCCGGTTCGGAGCGCACCAGGGCCAGGGCACGGGTGACCAGCACCAGGTCGCCCCGGGCCATGCGCACGGTGCGGCCGTCGATTTGCCGCAGCAGATCGCCCAGGCTGGGTGCCACTACCTCGATCACATTCTTCTCCAGCGCCTCATTGGCGCTCAGGTTGACCGCTTCCCGCACCGCCTCCTCGGCCCAATCGGCGTTGCGGCCGTGGCGCTCGGCCAGGCCGCGAATGTAACTGACAGCGTCTTCCAGCACCTTGCGCTCCATGGCGGTATTGCCGCGGCGCTTGCCGTCGCCGTTGTCATTGCCGTTGGCGGGATCCTGCTCCGGCTCCGTGCTGCCCGGCAGGCCGCCCATCTGCACCGGGGTGGCCGAGCCCAGATTGGTGGCCGGGGCCATGGCGGCGATGTGACTGGCGTACAGGATGTAGGTGCCGGCACTGGCGGCGCGGGCACCCTGGGGCGATACGTAGGTGGCGACGGGGACATCGGAGGACAGGATGACCTTGATGATGTCCCGCATGGAATCCATCAGGCCGCCGGGGGTGTCCATCTCCAGCACCACCAGCGCGGCGCCTTCGGCTTCGGCCCGGCGGATACCCCGGGTGAGGTAGTCCATGGTGGCGGGACCGATGGCACCGTCTACGGTCAGCACCAGGGCGGTGCCGGAGGCTTCCTGCTCGGCGTGTACCTGGTGCAGCAGCGAGGCCAGGGCAAGCGCCAGGCCGGCGAGCAGCGTCGCTGCCCAGATCTTGAGTCGTTTGGCGCGGGTTGAAGACAAGGGTTGGAAATCCTGCATACCACCTCCCCGGCCCGGGATCAGGCTCAGAACATCTTCGCTAGCACCGACACCGGCACGCGGCGTAGCAGGAATCCGACTGCGGTCCAGGGCCAGCCCGGCACGAAACATTCGGCACGACCGGATTCAATGGCTTTGACCATGGCCTTGCAGCCAGTCTTGGCGTCCACTCGGAACGGCGCGTTCTTTATTTGTTCGTTGATCGCCGTTTTTATGTAGCCTGGATACAGTGTAGTCACTCGAATGGGAGATTTCGCCTTTGCCAGTTCGACACGCAGTCCCTCCGAAAGTGCCGCCAGACCGGTCTTGGTGGCGGCGTAGGTGGTGAGGCTGGCAGGCATGCCGCGCACTGCTGACACCGACGACACGGTGACCAGGTGTCCCTGACCCTGGGCCCGGAAGATCTCCATGGCGGCCTCCATCTGGGCCAGGGCGGCGACAAAATTGGTTTCGGCGGTGCGGCGGTTGGCATCGAAGTTACCGGTGCCCAGGCCCTGGCCCAGGCCAATGCCGGCGTTGACGATGACCCGATCGAGATGGCCAAACTCGTCCCGGAAGGCGCGGAACACCTCGAACACCTGGTCGTGGTTATCCACATCCAGCGCCCGGACACTCACGGTGACGTTGGGAAACTCAGCAGCCAGATCGGCTTTGAGCTGGTCCAGGCGTTCGGTGCGGCGGGCGCACAGCGCCAGATGGTCGCCACGGGCGGCAAACTCCCGCGCCATACCCTCGCCCAGGCCGGAGCTGGCGCCGGTAATCAGAATGGTTCGAGCCATGGGCTCTCCTTGTTGTCGTTGTTATTGGTGAGAGCCGTGCCATCGACTCAGAAATACAAGGTGGGCTTGCTGTCCTGGTCCGGGTTCGCGGGCTGCTCCTCCGGGCTTTCCTCGGCCGCCACCTGGGTGACTCGTTCGCCGATCATGGTCGGGATACCATCGGCCTGGTCAACCGCCAGCTCGATGGCCCGACGCTGGATTTCCACCCCCGGGTGCTGGGCCCGGAACACCTCGACTTCCGCCAGTGCCTGGCGCCAGAGCTCGTCCCTGTCCTCCCGCGGGTAGTCCTCGTCGGGGCGGTGCACCTCGAGCCAGACCTCGCCACCGGACAGGCCGATCTTGACCGGGTCCCGTACCACCTGCACCGGAGTGCCCTTGTCGACCTGGTAGATAAAGCGGGAGATGTCCTCGTTGTACATGCGGAAACAGCCGTGGCTGACCGCCATGCCGACGCCGAATTTCTTGTTGGTGCCGTGGATCAGGTAGCCTTTCTCGCTGAGCAGCAGGGCGTGGGTGCCGAGCGGGTTGGAGGGCCCGGGGGGAATCATGCGCGGCAGGTACTCGCCGTCGCGCTCGTACTCGGCGCGAATGGAGGCGGGCGGGTACCAGGCCGGGGACTCCAGCGGCATGGTGACCTTGGCATCGGTCAACGGCGACGGATTCTCCTCGGTGCCCACACCCACCGGGTATACCTGCACACCGTTCTCTGTGAAGTAGTACAGGCGGTATTCCGCCAGATTGATGACGATACCTTCGCGCCGGGCATCCGGCATCACGTAACGCCGGGGCAGGGTGATGGTGGTGCCTTCTCCGGGCAGCCAGGGGTCGACACCCGGGTTGGCTTTCACCAGTTCCAGGTAGCCCAGGGCAATGCGGTTGCCGATACCGGCGAAGGTATCTTCGTAGCGGGTGGTGAAGACATCGAGCTGACCCGCCACATCCCCTTCCAGTTCAAAGGTGGGTACGCGCGGTGAGCGATCGGGCGCTTCTTGCTCGCCCTGGGCGGCGTCTTGGCTGTCCGCCGGACCGGTTTTGGCGGCCTGTACCGGCGCCGCCAGAACCAGCAGCGCCATCAGGCTAAAACTTAAACTTCTGAACCACATACAGATTCGTTCCATGCGTCTTGTTGACACGGGTACCGTGACAGCCGCCGGCCTCAGGAGTTCAACACGGTGGCGGCGGCGGTCACAATTGCCAGCACAACAAACAACAGGCTGGCACTGATTCGTGCGGTGGCCAGGGGCAAACGCTCCATCAGCCAGCGCCCTGCCATGATAACCGGTATGTTGGCAATCAACATCCCCACGGTAGTACCGAGAACTACCCATAGGGTCTCGGTGAAGCGGGCCGCCAGTACCACCGTCGCGACCTGGGTCTTGTCTCCGATTTCGGCCAGGAAGAACATCACCGTGGTGGCCATGAACGCGCCCATACCCAGGAAGCGGGAGTCCTCGGCGTCGTCCTTGTCCGGGATCAGCAGCCAGGCCGCGATGGCCAGGAAACTGGCGGCCAGGATCCAGGGCAGCCAGGCCTCCGGGATAAACCGGGCAATCCAGGCGCCGAGCCAGGCCGACAGGGCATGGTTCAGCACCGTGGCGACGAAGATGCCGACGATGATCGGCAGCCGCTGGCCATAGCGGACCACCAGGAACAGGGACAGGAGTTGGGTCTTGTCGCCGATTTCGGCAATCGCCACGGCTGCGGTCGAGGCGAGAAACGCTTCCATTTACTACTCCATCAACGGGTTTGAATTTGGGACCTAGGCCCGCATGCGCCAGACCGGGATTGCCGCCAGCGCGACAAAGCCGGCCACCAGCCACCAGGCCGCGTGAAAAGCCGCGATGGTGGGCTCGCCGCCGCTGTGCTCGCCAAATTCGATGGTGAGCGCCACCATGTTAACCCCGAAGGCACCACCCAACTGGCGGGCAAAGTTGATGGTGCTGGAGCCGGCGCCCAGCTCCTCCGGTGCCAGGGGATTGAGCGCGGCGGTCGACATCGCCGGCAGCATGAAGCCAATACCCACGCGTCCGATGATCGTCCACACGGCCAACCAGGCAAACGCCAGGGCAAGGTCCGAGAGGGCGAACAGTGTGGCGGAGGCGGCAAACAGGGCAATACCAACGAGCACCAGTTTGCGGGAACTCTCCTTGTCCGCCAGCCGTCCCGCCAGCGGGAAGGTAATGCCCAGCACTATGCCGGCAGGCAACATCAACAGGCCCGCCTCGGTGGCGGAATAATCCAGGGCGGTCTGGACGAACAGCGGAATCAGATAGGTCGAGCCGAACAGGGCCAGACCCAGGGCCATGGCTCCGATACAGGCGTACAGGAATACCGGCTTGCGCAGCAGGGCAATGTTGACCAGGGGATGGCGGCTGTGACGTTCCCGGGCCAGGAACGCCAGCAGCGCCACGCCCGAGAACATGGCTCCGACCACCACCCGCCATTCCTGGCCGGCCAGATCCTGCAGCCGGTTCAGGGTGTCCAGGGACAGCGCGATGGTCGCGCCCAGCAGGAGCAACCCAGGCAAATCAAACCGATAAGGCTGCGGGCGGGACGGTGGCAACGGCAGGAAGCGCCAGGCCATGATCATGCCAATCAGGGTGACCGGCGCGGGGGCAAACATCACATAGCGCCAGCTCAGTTGGTCCACCAGGAAACCGCCCAGCACCGGCCCCAGGGCGGGGGCGAGAATCACCCCCATGCCGTAGATGCCCATGGCCTGGCCCCGTCGCTCCCGAGGGAAAATGCGGAACACCAGAT